>CAZLII010000058.1:0-4963 GCA_964559065.1 uncultured Nitrospirales bacterium
ATACAAGACGTGGGTGGACACATCCTGATAATGCGCCAGCGTTTCCTCCAATTTGGCGGAAACCGAAGCAAAATTGTCAAGGACCTGGTTCAACTGCGCCTGAAGCCGGTCCATTTCGATCACGTCAACCCGCTCCCGAACCGCCACTACCAGATCATCCACATTACCGCCAAGTTTTCGGATATCCTGGGTGAGTTCAGAGAAGTCTTCAATGAGGCGCTTCATGTCGCCCCGCAAATCCGTGACGGTGTCCTTGGCGATATCGATGAAGTCCGCTCCGTCGTCCACGATTTCTTCGCCTTTTTCAAGCAGGCGGTTCACCTTGTCAATGATGGCGGTCAGGTCGCCTTCCTGGATGCCGGCAAGCCCCGTGCTGATGGACTCGGAGATGGACGCGAGGTCCTCAATGATGTTTTCGCTGCGCGTGCTCAACGCGCCAATCATGGATGTCTTCGAGGGAATCTGAGAACCGGGTCTCATCGGCGGCGCATGCGGGTCTCCCCCGCTCAGCGATATGGCCATGGTGCCGGTGGCAAAACTATACAGCACCAGCCGCGCTTCAACGCCCTCGTGCAGGCGCACCTTGTTGGGGTCTATCACGATCTGCGCCAGCGCCCTGTTGCCATCCGTAACATAGATGCTGGTCACCTTCCCCACCGTAACGCCAAGGTATTCCACAATGCCGCCCTCATACAGCCCGAGGACGGACTCGTTGAATTCAATCCAGTAGTGGTCGCCCTTGTCTTCCAGCATGCCGCCGACCAGCATAACGCCGACCAACGCAAGCGCCATGCAGACGAACAGGAAGACGCCCACTTTTATTTTTTGCTTTCGCGTGGCCACGGATTCCGCTTCTCCTTCATCCAAAATTGCGCTGCGCGATGAATTCATCGGCGCGCCGCTCAAAAAACTGGCGCACCCGTTCATTGTCGGCCGCTTCCACCTCTTCCAGCGTACCGTTGAAAACGACCCGTCCATCGTCAAGCATCAGGACACGGTCCGCCACCTTGCGGATGGAGTCCAGTTCGTGCGTCACGAGCACAAAGGTGCTTCCCAGCAGACGGTTGAGTTTAATCAGCAGGTCGTCCAACCCCGAGGCCATGATGGGGTCCAGCCCCGCGGATGGTTCGTCGAAATAGACCAACGGCGGATCGAGCGCCAGGGCGCGGGCGAGTCCGGCGCGCTTTTTCATGCCGCCGGAAAGTTCGCTGGGCATGAGATGCTGAGCGCCGCCCATGCCGACGAGGCTCAACTTCATGCGCACCACCGCGTCTATCAGTTTTTCGTCCATGTTGCCATATTCGCGCAGGGGCAGCGCCACGTTGTCGCCCACAGTCATGGAATTTATGAGCCCGCTGGACTGGAAGGCGATGCCGATGCTGCGCTGCATCAGCCCCAGGCGTTCCTCGTCCATCGCCGCGATGTTTTCGCCCTGATAGATAATCTCGCCGGAAACAGGCCGCAGCAGGCCGCACATGTGTTTGAGCAGCGTGGTCTTGCCGCAGCCGCTGCCGCCGATGATGACGAAAATCCTGCCGCGTGAGACGGAAAACGAGACGTCGTCGAGCACCTTCGTCTCGCCGTAACAGGTGACAAGATTCTTCACTTCCACAATGAGGTCTGATTCCATACGGTCATTCCATCCCAACTGTCATCCTACTTCAAAATGTAATAGAAAATCGTGGCGAACACAATGTCAATGCTGATGATGCTGAAGATATCCATGACCACGGCGCGGGTGGTCATCAGGCCGACGCCGCGCGAACCGCCGGTGACGCGCAGCCCGTTGTGACATCCAATCAGGGCTATTGCGGCGGCGAAAGCCAGCACCTTGAGGAAGCCCTGCAGCAAATCATTGAAATGCGCGGCGCTCAGCGTCTGGTTGAACCATATATCAGGCTGAAAACGCAACGCGAAGACCCCCCAGAAGAATCCGCCCAGAATCCCGGACAAAAGCCCCAACACCCACAGACACGGCATACAGATGGTCAAGGCAAGCAGTTTTGGCGCGATGAGAAACTGATTGATATTGATGCCCATGCCGCGCAGGGCGTCTATTTCCTCCTGCACTTGCATCGTGGCGAGTTCGGCGGCGATGGCCGCGCCGGTCCGCGCCGACACAACCACGGCGGTCATCACGGCGGCCAATTCGCGGGCAAAGCCGATCATGATGAGATTGGCGACGAAGATTTGCACGCCGTACGCTTCGACCTGTTTCGCCGACAGCATGGCGATGATGATGCCCAGCAGGAAGTTCATGAGGGTGACGATGCCGACGGCGCGCGCGCCCATTTCGTGGATTTCGTCAATCAGCAGATTCCATCGGAATCCCCGGCCTTCCAGCGGCGCGATAGAGGTCCAGTAAACGGCGTCCACACACAGATTCAGAAACTGGCGGGACTCCGCCGCTGCATCTAGAAACTTTCCGCCGATTTCCTCGAAGAATCCCTGCCGTCTTGCTGGGCGCGGCGCGGGCGACTTCAGGCTTGGGCCGAGCACGTCCAGCAACTGTGCGACATTGTCGCGCTGATTTTCCAGTTCCATCTCCGCCTGTCTGCGTCGCAGATGGTCGGCGATTTCAATCAGGCACGCCCCGCCCAGGGTGTCCATCTCGCGGGTGTCCGAGAAATCCAGAACAAGCGTCTGGCCCCGGGCCAGTTTTCGCTTGCGCACCTCTTTGAACAGGGCGCTGCCGGTGTCTTTGTCGAGCCTCGCGGGTGTTTTGATCCGGATGGCGCTCATAAGCCCGCTCCGGCAAGCGTTTCGAACGCGTCCTCCGTCAGGATGGTCACGCCCAATGCGCGCGCCTTGTCCAATTTCGAACCGGCGTTTTCCCCCGCAATCACGTAATCCGTCTTCTTGCTCACACTGGTCGCGGGACGCCCGCCCAATTGTTTGATGCGTTCATGGATTTCATCGCGGGAGTAGCGCGCCAGCGTCCCGGTGACCACAAACGTTTTTCCGGCAAACGGTTTCGGACCTGTTTCGGCATCCGCTCGCGACTCCTCCATACACACGCCGGCAGCGCGCAGGCGCGCGATCAATTCCATGTTGCGCGGATTCTCACAGAAACTTTTCACGCTCGCCGCCACGATCGCGCCCACTTCCTCAACTCCCTGAAGTTCCTCTTCCGAGGCTGCCATGACCGCTTCCATTGTCCCGAACCGCATGGCGATCAACTCGGCGGTGTGGCTGCCGACATGGCGTATGCCCAAGGCAAAAAGCAGGCGACTGAGCGGGCGTTCCTTGCTCGCTTCGATGGCCGCCACAAGATTGGCGGCGGATTTCTCGGCCATACGGTCCAAGGCGGCAAGTTGCTCCTGCGTCAGCGAATACAAATCCGCCGGATCATGCACCAGTCCCTTGTTCACCAACTGCTCTATAATGGCCGGCCCCAATCCTTCGATGTCCATCGCCTTCCTGCCCGCAAAATGCTCCAGCCGTTCCTTGCCCTGCGCCGGACACCCCATGTTCAGACAGCGGATGAACACGCCGTCGGCGTCCTTCACCACTCTGGCGCCGCAGGCGGGGCAGGCGGCGGGAACCGTAAAGGGCGCGGCATCCGCCGGGCGCTCTTCAGAAATGGCGTGCAATACCTGCGGGATGATCTCCCCCGCCTTCTGAATCTCCACCATATCGCCAATGCGCAAGTCTTTCTTGGCGAGTTCCTCGAAATTGTGGAGGGTGGCCCGCTTGACCACGGAGCCGGCCAGTTTCACCGGCGCCATCTCCGCCACCGGCGTGAGCGCGCCCGACTTGCCCACCTGCACCTTGATGTCCAGCAGGCGCGTCCGCGCCGTCTCCGCCGGGAATTTATAGGCAATGACCCATCGCGGCGATTTCGATGTCGCGCCGAGGCGTCGGCGCTGCGCCAGCGAATCCACCTTGATCACCATGCCGTCCGTCTCATAGCCGAGGCTGTGCCGCTCTTCCCGCCAGATATCGCAGACAGCGATGACTTCCTCGATGTCGGCGCAGAAACTGTGGTTCGGATTGACCGGAAGCCCCCACTTCGCCAGACACTGCAACACTTCCCGGTGCGTGGCCGGTTCCGCGTCACTGCCCGGCGCGATTTCATAAACAAAAATCTCCAGGCGGCGCTGCGCCACCAGGCGGGGGTCGAGCAACTTCAGCGTACCCGCCGTCGTGTTGCGCGGATTGCGGAACGGTTCCTCCCCCGCCGCCTCCCGCAAGCGGTTCAGCCGCTCCAGTTCCGCGTTGGGCATGAAAACCTCCCCCCGCGCTTCGAGCATCTCCGGCGCATTCGCCGCCAGGCGCAACGGGACGGAACGAATCTGCCGCACATTCTGGGTGACATCATCCCCGCGCACCCCGTCGCCCCGCGTGGCCGCGCACGCAAGCACGCCATCTTCATAGCGCAGCGATATCGCGACGCCATCTATTTTCAATTCGACGACATATTGCGGCGCTTGACCGTCCAGAGCGCGGCGGACACGCACATCAAATTCGCGCAATTCCGCCTCGTTGTACGTATTGTCAATGGAAAGCATCGGCACGCGGTGGATGACTGTCGCGAATTCCTTGAGCGGCTCTCCGCCAACGCGCTGCGTGGGAGAATCCGGTGTGATGAGTTCCGGATAACGCGCTTCCAATTCCTGGAGTTCGCGCATCAGCGCGTCATATTCCAGGTCGGTAATCTCCGGTTTTGCCTCGACATAATACAGACGATCATGCCGGGCGATTTCCGCCCGGAGCGCTTCCACCCGCCGCGCAAGCGCCGCAGGCGCTTTGTGAACCCCGCTTGTCATGGCGCAGAGTATAGCCAAAACAAGTCATCTCCCGCACACAAGAGATTGAACAACGACTCTGGAAAGACAGGAACAGTCCCTCATGAGGCGATTGCCTCCCCCATAAACGATGCAATTTCGCGGAATACAGGGACAGTCCCGTCTCGCTTCTCCGCCTGCGGCGGATCGCTCGCTAGGGACAGTCCCTGTATTCC
>CAZLII010000058.1:4973-11934 GCA_964559065.1 uncultured Nitrospirales bacterium
CAGAGCAGGCAGGCACAGACTGACACCCGACAAAATAAATGCGGAATTACGAGAAAGATCCGCCGCAACGCAAGCAGCCAGAGGGGAAACAGATAGGACCAATAGGACCAATAGGACTTGTCTTCTGTCTTTACGCGGCGTTGCCGAGAACTAAGAGGGAATTCTATAGGTCCTATGAGTCCTATAATAATCTTCCCCTGTCTTGCCCGGTGCCAAGGATATTTTCCGCCAACACAGGCAGTCGTCATTTCCCCTGTTTTCGTTTCATATACCGGATGCGGTCATAACGATAATCATAGGGTTCGCCGCCGATTTGGCAGGAATAGAAGACCACGAGCCACAGACCGGCGTCGTCGCGATGCAACATCGGCGAAGGCACATGGCAGGCCGGGGTATCGGGGTCGGGCGGAATCCAGCCGAGAATACGCCAGTGGATACCGTCGTCGGATTCCGCCTCGGCAAGTTGACGGCCCGCCCATCCTTGGCCGTAGCCGGAAGGGTCCGCGAAACTGTAATACTTGTCCCCCGCCTTGATGACGGCAGGATTGGGCCATTCCGGCAGCATTGGCTGATCTCCAGCACGCAGTACGGTGAATTTGCCTTCCAGAAATTTGTTTTCTTCCCCTTCGGCGTACCCCATAGCCACGTTGCTTCCGGTCCAATAGTCAAACCAGAGACGCCATTTCCCCTGATCAAAAAGCAACGACGGGCGATGGTACATGCCATGGACAAAGGCGTCGTTGGCGTCCGACTTGCCGCCAATTTCCGGCTCATAGACCAGCAGCGGCCTGGCAGACCGCGTCCAGTGGATGCCGTCCTCCGACACCGCGCCCATCACGCAATAGAGGTCGCCGTCTTCGTCGCCCGGCAGGCCAAACCGGATGTCGTCCCTGTTCGGTCCGGTTGCGGAATAAGCCATGTAGAAACGATTGTTATGCAAAACGACCGACGGATCGCCATTGTGCCAGGCGTCGTAAATTTTCCGTTCGGGGACGATCACCGGGGCCCACTCTTCGGGATTGCGGTCGCCGTCCCAGCGGTCCCCGCCGCAATAGATTTCCCATTGGTAGAGATTTTTTCCACGGGCAAGAAAGATGGCATCGCAGCCGTTGTATCCGGGGTTGCAGTCTTCTGCCGCCCAACCGAAAAACCACATTCGGAAAGGATATTCCGCATCCTCCACGCCCAAGACCGTCGCGTGATACATATTCTTGAATCCTGAGAGGAGATCGGCGCGGTTGCGCACCCAGGCGCTGTCGCGGTTGACTTGCCTGGCCTGAGTCTGGAAACTATCCGCATCGGGCTGCCCGGGAAGCATCGTCGCCAGGCACAACGGCGCATAGGCCAAGACCACGACTCGGGCAACAAATACCCGACAACGGGAAAGAATGAAGTCCTTGGTTCCATTTCGAGCGAGTAGCGTAGGCATGAGTCGCGCTCTCGTTGTTGTATTGCAGTCAGATGTCGGCGAATTACGCCTGATTTTCGGCCCTTTTTCAAGGTATCCCCAACATAGATTGCAGAAGGTTGCATTTGTATAATCCAATTCCTACCATTGCATCAAGTTCATTCATCCGTGGGAATCATTCCGGAATCGCCCCCGGAGTGAAAAAAGCAGCCGGAGGCGGGAGACAAACAGAGCATGGTTGACCTGACGAAACTGAAAAGCCCGTCGGACTGGGCTGCGGTGCGGGGTGAAATAGAAGCCGCCGTGCGAGGGGTGTTGGGTCCGATACCGAAAGACCCAATAGATTTACAGGTCAAAACCGTTGACGAGGTGGAGTTCCGCGGCTACACGCGCCGCCGCGTCAATTACTTTGTGGACAACTGGGAGCGCATCTCCGCCTGGTTGTTTATCCCGGAAGGCAAAGACGAAGCGCCGGGGATTCTCTGTTGTCACCAGCAATCGCCGCAGGGAAAAGACGAAACGGCGGGACTGGAGGGCGACCCGCGAATGGCTTTTGCCCAGCATTACGCCGAATTGGGTTATGTCACGCTGGCCCCGGATTGCATTACCGCCGGAGACCGGGTGGTATCACGCGCAAAGGCATATGATACAAAGGCGTTTTACAAGGAGAATCCCAAAGGCTCTATCGCAGCCAAGATGCTGCTGGACCACATGCGCGCGCTGGACGTGTTTGCGGAGGCAAAGCGCGTGGACGCGGCGCGTATCGGCGTTATCGGCCACGGCCTCGGCGCATTTAACGCATTGCTGCTTTCCGCCTTTGATGATCGCATTCAGGCGTGCGTCGCCAGTTGCGGATTCACGCGCTTTGCCACGGACAAGGAACCCGCGAGATGGGCGCGCGGTGACGGATTCCTGCTGATGCCGAAAATCCTGGATTGTTTACAGAGCGGCAAATTCCCCTTTGACTGGGAGCACATTCTGGCGATGGCCGCGCCCAGCCCGACCCTGATTATCACGGCGCTGTCGGATTCCGAATATGCAAACCCGAGAAGTTGTCAAAAAGCGGTGACCATGGCTGCGAAGGTGTATAAACTGCTGGGCGCGCCCAACGCGCTGGATTTCTACGGCCATCATGACGGACACCGCATCACTCCGGAAGCCCTGGAGGTGGCGGACGAGTGGTTCGAGCGCTGGCTCTGAACACCGCCATCACCATCCCGGCGCAAACCGAAGCACCCGACAGGGAGACATGAATGAACGCTGATATTTCGGCGCGCGTGCAGCGCTTGGTGGAAAATGTCGAACAGGTCGTCTTCGGAAAACACGATGTAGTGAAATTATGCGTGGTGGGGCTTCTGGCGCGAGGCCATATCCTGATCGAAGACGTGCCGGGCATCGGAAAGACCACCATCGCCCAGGCCATCGCGCGTTCAATTGACTGCTCGTTCAGCAGGATTCAGTTTACGAGCGACATGCTGCCTTCGGATATCCTCGGCGTATCCATCCTGGACCACAAAACCAACGACTTCAAATTCCGGTCCGGTCCGATCTTCGCCAATGTAGTGCTGGCTGACGAGGTGAACCGCACGCCGCCAAAAACCCAGAGCGCCCTGCTCGAAGCAATGAGCGAATACCAGGTATCGGTGGACGGCAAGACCCATGCCCTCCCCCGCCCCTTCATTGTCATGGCCACGCAGAATCCCATTGAGTATGAAGGCACCTACACCCTGCCGGAGTCGCAACTGGACAGGTTCATCCTCCGGGTGGAAATCGGCTATCCGCCGGGAGAAGACGAATTGCGCATCATGCGCCGCCGCAATCCGCTCAAGGCGTTGGAAGACCTGAAACCCGTGCTGACCGGCCAGGGGCTTCTGGAATTACAGGACCATGTGGGCGATATCACGGTGGATGACGGCGTCGCCCGCTTTATGCTCGCCATCGTCCAGGCCACGCGCGAACATGAGCAGATTCAACTTGGCGCCAGCCCGCGCGGCGCACTGTTGTTTTATGAAGCCTGCCAGGCGCGCGCACTCGTTGAAGGGCGGGATTTCGTCACGCCGGACGATGTGAAGCAGATGACCGTGCCGGTGCTTGGACACCGCATCCTCGTGCGTTCGCGCGGCGCTGATCTTGCCACGGCGGCGCGGGAGCGCGAACGGGTGCTGCTGGAGATTCTCAAGCGCACCCCGGTCCCGGTGTGATCATGCAGGGTGTGCGCGGCAGACGCGCCGGCATGCGCATTCTCCCCGCGGGTTGGATATTCATCCTGATCGCGATTCTTCTGATCTTTGCGGCGCTGAACACCGGCATCAATCTGCTCTTTATCGTCCTGGGCGGCGTCATCAGTTTCATCATGCTCTCCAGCGTGCTGGCCGTCTGGTCACTGCGCGGATTGACCATGCGGCGGGAAAGCCCGCATGCGGTTCAACGCGGAGAACCCTTCCTTGTCGAAGTGCGCATCGGCAACGGCAAATGGATCACGCCTTCGCTCTCACTGCGCGTGGAAAGCGCAGAAGCGCGGGGAACCATGATCGGATACGCAATGCAGGCGCCGGCGCGCCGCACCGTCACGCTGAGCGTAACCCAGACGCTTTCCCGGCGCGGCGTCCATACGCTGCACCCCTTCGATCTGGCAACCAGTTTCCCCTTCGGCTTGATCGAGCACCGGCGCCGCTTCGCGGACAGCACGGAAGTGGTGGTCTATCCCAAGGTGCGCGCAGTGCGCGTCAATCTGCTGGACCGGCTTCCCGGCGCGGCGGCTTCGCCGCGCACGGCCGATCCCAACGGCGATGAGTTTTTCGCGCTGCGGGAGTATCTTCCCGGCGACGACCTCCGGCGGATTGTCTGGCGCATCAGCGCGCGGCTCGGCGTCTGGATGGTGCGAGAATTGACCCAGCACCACTCGCGCGATGTGGTTTTCCTGCTGGATGCCTGCGCCATCCCCGGCATGCCTGAATTTGAAGAGCGCTTCGAGGATGCCGTTGAGTGGACCGCGTCGCTCGCCATCACCCTGCTCAAACGGCAACACAATGTCGGCGTGGTATCACAGGAGTACGCCGTGAAACTTGGCGAAGGCACGGGGCAAGAGCGACGGGTGCTGGAAATGCTTGCGCGGGTGCAGCCCATCTCCGCCACTGCCTGTGAGAATCTGGAAACACTGGCGCGGCGGCACGACGCCGGCGCAGCACGCATGGTCTGTATTTCGCCGAATCCAGATTTGTGGGGACGCATCGGCGCGACGCAACGGACCGCATATCTGGACCCCCGGGAGATCGTCCATGTATGACCGTGTCCGGGTCGCCCTGAAACTTTCCACCTGCGCGTTGATCTTCGCGGGATACATGGCGCTGGCCTCGGTGCGCGGATATGGCAGCGCAATGCTGGTCATTCCGGTTTTGATCTGCCTGGCCATGCCGATCGGCGAATGGCTCGACCGCCGCTTCGCCTTCTATCGCGTACTGACCCGCGCGACTTCCATTCTTTACTTCTGTTTCATCCCCTTGTCTGTGATTGCGTTGGGGCTGCTGGACGGCGTCATCGCGCTGGTGATATACATTCAGGCGCACAGCGCCCTTCACCAAAAAAGCGCCCGAAATTATTACCACGTTTTCCTGATGTCGTTTTTCCTACTGCTGGCGGCATGCCCGCAGTCGCCGGAACCCATCATCGGCCTCGTGATGCCGTTCTTTCTGGTCAGCGCCATCTGGGCATTTCTCATGCTGCGGCTGCATACAGATTTGACGGAAAATGCCGGGCGCACGGTGTCAGCCATTGTCGGCGCAAAGAGCGACGCGCACCCGCGCCCGATAGCCGCCTTTGAAAACCCGATTAATCCGGGGCTGATCTTCTCGGGCACGGCCATCAGCGCGGCCGCCATGCTGCTCACCATTGCGATATTTATGTTGACGCCGCGCATTGAAGCGGGATTCCTGGGGCGTGGCGACTCGTTGGTCCGGGTTACCGGCTTGAATCACACCGTGGATTTGCGGGGCGGCGTGCTGGTGCAGGAAGACACGACGGCGGTGATGCGGGTGGAGTTTCCGGAGGAACCGGGCGGGCGCTTTGGCAGCGGCTTGATGTACTGGCGCAGCACCACGTTGTCCCAGTTCAGCCGATCCCAGTGGTCGCGCCGGGATTTGCGGGGCGCCTATGATCCTGCCGTGCCGGAACTCATCGCCACCGCGTATCGCAGCGCCTCGCGGGAAGTGCGGCGCAGGCCGCGCCCCGGCATGCGGCGCGTCCGCCAGATGATTTACATTGACGATGCGCCGGATCAGGGCTTGCCATGTCTGGACCTTGTTCAGATGGTCCGCGTACTGGACAATACCCCCAATGTTTCCATTGAATGGGCCGGCGGCAGGGATTTCACGGTCATGCTGAACAAAGTCGGCACGCGCCGCCTGGCCTACGAGGTCTGGTCGGACATTCTCATGCCGACGCCGGAACAATTGCGCGCCGCCCCCGACGATTATGCCGAACGGCTGCATCCCCGCGACTATGAACTGCTCACCCACCATGAATTGTTGCCGGAAACACAGCAACTTGTCCTGAATATCACCCAAGGCCGCGATACGGTCTATGACAGGGCCATGGCCATCCAGCAGTGGTTGGGAAGCGACCGCTTCATGTATACCCTGGACCTTCCGTCGCTGGGTTCACAAGCCGCCATTGACATATTCCTCACCCAAACCCGCCGGGGCCACTGCGAACTTTTCGCCAGCGCGATGGCGCTCATGCTGCGGAGCCTGGGCGTGCCGGCGCGGGTGGTGAGCGGATTCAGGGGCGGCGAGTGGAATGCGCTCGATCAATCCTACACGGTGCGCGCCAACATGGCGCACTTGTGGGTGGAGGTGCTTTTCCCGGAGCACGGCTGGGTGGTCTTTGACCCGTCGCCCCGCACCGACGAGACCATCACCGGCATGCGACGTCTGCGCAATCTGGCTTCGCTGCTTGCCCTGCGCTCGAAGATGTTCTGGTACCAGCGCGTGGTGGGCTTCGATCAGAATGTGCAATGGACATGGCTGCGCAACCTTTCCGTGGGTATATTCGGATCGGTTCCGGGGATAGAACTTCCAGAGGCGCGGACGGCCACGCTCCGCCTGCCGTCTATCCGTATGACAGTCATTATTGCGGTGCTCGGCGCAGGTGCAACCGCGCTGTTGTTGCTGCGCCGCATGGCCGGCCCCAAAACCCCCGGTATGCCGCTTACCCCCGACCAGCACCGCGCCGTGCGTCTGTTTCTCCGGTTGCGCAAGATTCTTGCGCGCGCAGGCGTCAACTGCGAGGGGATGACAGCCGAAGAACTTGGTCGGTCGCTGGCTTCGATGCCCTGTACCGCGCCGGATGCCATGCTGAATGCGCTCCGGCGTTATAGCGAAGTCCGCTTTGGCAAGCGCCCCTTTCCCCCGCAGGAATACGCGGCGGTCAAGCGACAAATGCGCGCCGTCAGGTTCCCCGGCAAATGATCTCCTTCATTTCCGGTTCAGGAGAAACCCGACGGAATCCACATCCCACAGGGCGACCGCCAGGTCTTTTTTCCCATTTTGCGTGAAG
>CAZLII010000059.1:0-11848 GCA_964559065.1 uncultured Nitrospirales bacterium
GCAAAGGAACCGTCAAAGGCAGCCGCCGCGTGAAACCGGTGGACTTGCTGGTCTTTACCCGACAACTTTCCACAATTGTCAGTGCGGGGCTTCCATTGTTGCAGGGGCTGGACATTCTGGCGGAGCAAACGGAAGACCCGAATTTCGCCGCCGTCATAGACGGCGTGGCGCAGGAGGTGGAGGCGGGCGAAACCTTCTCGGACGCATTGCGCAAGTTTCCCAAGGCATTTCCCGACCTGTACGTCAGCATGGTGCGTGCGGGGGAAGCGGGCGGGGACTTGGACGGCGTGCTGATGCAGTTGGCGGATTACCTGGAGGCGACGGAAGAATTGAAACGGCGGATCAAGTCCGCCATGACCTATCCTGTCGTGGCGTTCAGCATGATTATTCTTATCGCGGCGGGGTTGATTATTTTCGTGGTGCCGCAGTTCGAGAAAATCTTCAACAGTTTTGGCCGCGATCTGCCGACGCCGACCATGATTCTGATTCAGATCAGCAATGCCCTTCGCACGTACACC
Organism: uncultured Nitrospirales bacterium; assembly: GCA_964559065.1. GTDB lineage: Bacteria > Hydrogenedentota > Hydrogenedentia > Hydrogenedentales > CAILVY01 > CALEDJ01. Next base: position 519 of record CAZLII010000059.1, read on the forward strand.
GCTTGGATCATTGTCATCGGCGTGATAGTGGGCATTGTGGCGTTTTTCCGAATATACGGCAGCACGCGCAGCGGGCGTTTCAATCTGGACTCGCTGAAATTGCGCCTGCCCGTTTTTGGTGATTTGCTGCGCAAGGTGGCGATTGCCCGCTTCACGCGCACGCTGAGCACCCTCACGCGCAGCGGCGTGGCGATCCTGCAGGCGTTGGAGATTGTCGAGCGGACCGCCGGCAACGAGGTATATGCCAAGGCCATCCGCGAAGCGGCGGACGGGGTGCGCAATGGCGAGACGCTGGCCGACCCGCTCGCGCGCGCCGAAGTCTTTCCCTCCATGGTGACCCGCATGATCTCCGTGGGAGAAAAGACCGGCGCGCTGGAGACGATGCTCATGAAGATCGCCGACTTCTACGACGCCGAAATCCGCGCGAAAGTGGATGCCTTGACCAGCCTGATCGAGCCGATCCTGATTGGCATGATGGGCCTGGTCGTCGGCAGCATCGTGGTGGCGTTGTTCCTGCCCATCCTGATGCTGTCCAGTCTGGTCGGCACCTGACCGCGTGGTTGGGTGTTCAGCGGCGGGGCGCGATCAGCGCCCCTTGCCGAGTTCGCGCGCGATGACCAATCGCTGGATTTCCTGTGTCCCCTCGTATATCTGCATCAATTTGGCGTCGCGCATGAGTTTTTCGACGGGGTATTCGCGGGAATAGCCGTTACCGCCGAAAATCTGCACCGCCTCCGTGGTCACTTCCATGGCGATGTCGCCCCCGAAGCACTTGGCCATGGCCGATTCCTTGCCCTGCCGCAGGTTGTTGTCCGCCATCCAGGCGGCCTGCCACGTCAACAGGCGCGCCGCCTCGATTTTCATCGCCATGTCAGCGAGTTTGAACTGAATCGCCTGGTTGCGGATAAGCGGCTGGCCGAATTGCACCCGCTGCGCCGCGTAGGCCGTCGCCTCCTCCAACGCGCGCCGCGCAATCCCCACAGCGCCCGCCGCCGTTCCCGCGCGCGTGCGGTCCAGCGTGCCCATCGCGATCTTGAACCCGTGACCTTCCCTGCCCAGCAGGTTCTCCGCAGGAACGCGCACATCGCGGAAATGCAGTTCCGCCTGGTTTGACGCGCGCTGGCCCATCTTGTCTTCCGTCTTGCCCGGCGTCACGCCCATATCGCGTTCCACGATGAATGCGCTCACGCCCAGCGGTCCCTTGTTCGGCGCGGTGACCGCGAACACGGTGTAGATGTCGGCATAAGTGCCGTTGGTGGAGAAGCACTTGTCGCCATTGATGAAATAGTGGTCGCCGTCGCGCTCCGCGCGCGTGCGCATGCCGCCCGCGTCCGAACCCGCCTCGCGCTCGGTCAGGCAGAACGCGGCGATGCGGAACTCGCGCGTGTGCCACCTCAGGTATTTCTCCTGCTGGGCGTCGTTGCCGTAGAGAATCAGCGGCGCGAGCGCCAGCGAGTTGGCCATGATGCTTGTGCCGATGCCCATGCACGCCGCACCCAGTTCCTCCGTCATGATAGCAGCGTCCAGGTTGCTCATGCCCGGCCCGCCGTATTGCGTGGGCACGGACTCATTCATGATCCCTTCCGCGAAGGCGCGTTCCATAATATCGCGCGGAAAAATCCCTTTTTCGTCGTATTCCCGCGCGCGCGGGCGGATTTCCCGGTCCGCGAATTCACGCGCCTTGGCGCGCAGGGCCTCCTGGGCATCCGAAAGTGAAAAACCAATCATTGTATTGTTGTCCCTGTGTAAATACAGGCTGAAGCCTGTACTCCAGAACTTGGCGCAGGCGGCCCGCCTGCATTGCGTTACAGCGTAGCATATGCGCGGAACCTTCGCAAAGGAGAAGACCAGTAAGTCGGAAGCGGCGGTTTGGGAAAATGCCCGCTTGCATGTTACAGCAGGCTGTGAGACACTAACGCGGCTTTGTGGTGGGTCTGGGTGCGGTTGCTGTCACAATGTGATGGCGGTTTAACAGTTGGAGAGGCGCACGCGCATTGTTTCCAACCAATGGGGAGTACAAACCATGAACACGAAGGAATCGGTATCGCGGCGTTCGTTCATCAGGGATGCGGCCATTGGCGCGGGGATGGTCACCCTGGCGCGTCAGGCAATGGCCGGTGAAAAGGTTATCCAAGGCTTTGATGAGACCGGCGGCAACACGGCGGACGACAGGGCGTGGGCGTCGGTGTCGGACCGGAAAGTCCGGGTCGGCCTGGTCGGTTACGGGCTGTGCAAGTTCGCGGCGGCCTTCAGTTTCCAGGACCATCCCAATGTGGAGGTGGCGGCGGTAAGCGACCTGTTCCCGGACCGCTGCGCGGAACTGGCGCGGGTCTGCCGATGCGAGAAGACCTATCCTTCCCTGGAGGAACTGGTCAAGGACCCCGCCATTGAGGCGGTTTTTGTCGCCACGGACGCGCCCAGCCATTGCCGGCATGCCATCGAGGCGCTCAAGCATGGCAAACACGTGGCGGTTGCGGTGCCCGCCGTGTTCGGAAATCTGGAAGACGCGGACACGCTGTACGAAGCGGTGAAATCGTCCGGATTGAACTACATGATGTTCGAGACAAGCGCCTACCGCGACGATTGTTACGCGATGCGTGAAATCTACAAGGCGGGCGGCTTCGGCAAACTGGTTTACAGCGAGGGCGAATATTATCACTACATCGAAACGCCGCTGGATTCCTACAAAGGCTGGCGTATCGGCTGCCCGCCGTTGTGGTATCCCACGCACTCGACCGCCTATTACGTGTGCGTGAGCGGCGGTAGTTTCACCGAAGTCTCATGCCTCGGCATGCCCGGCCGCTTCGATTACCTCAAACCGGAAAACAACGCCTACCGAAACCCCTTCGGCACCGAGGTGGCCCTCCTGCGCACCCGCGAAGGCGGCATGTCGCGCATGACCATGAGCAAGGACACCGCAGGGCACGGCGGCGAAGTGGGGCGCGTACGCGGCGAAAAAGGGTCCATGTCCGGGACGCATTATGACGGTTTGGCGGATGTGTCCGCGGTCACTATCACAAAGCCGCCGCTCCCGCCCGGCGTCAAGGCCGGCGGTCATGGCGGCTCTCACGGTTATCTCACCGAGGAATTCATTACGTCCATCCTCCAGGAACGGACCCCGCTCATTGACATCGCCTGGTCGCTCAACATGACCGTCCCCGGAATTGTCGCGCACGCCTCGGCAATGAAGGACGGTGAATTGATGAAAGTGCCGCAATATTCGTTGTGACTGGCCTGATGAAACGTGGCAATATACCTTTGATTGAAATTTCGGCAGCGTCACCACATTCACGACAAGAGGAAAGAAGAAGGAAGACATTGACAGGATAACGGGATTGGCAGGATGGAGTATGCGGACCTGACGGAGAATATTATCGGTTGTGTATTTCGCGTTTACAACCGCATGGACTTCGGGTTTCTGGGGTCCGTTTATGAAAAATGCATGATGATCAAACTTGAACGGCAGAGGTTATTGTTGCATCTGGAATCTCTGCGCGATGGAATGTTTGGGGATTTTTATAGCGATAACAATTCGGTTTCCAGTGGAAAATCTTTCTTGAAGCGGCTGACGCCCATCACGGTGAAACCAAGGATATTGCCCTCCATGTCCACCCGTTCCATCACGGCTTCATGTGCGGTTTCTTTCATATATCCTGCGCCTTCCCTGAAGCGCACTTCTAGAGAATCCCCTTATGCATCAAACCAAACCACACCTTGTCGGCCATAATTCTTCTCCATCCTTCGGATTATCTATATCTTACACCCTTCGTGTTCGATTAACACGTGGTTTTGCTCTACTGGATTCCCGCTTTCGCGGGAATGACGCGCAAGAAATGAGGTGTTTTGCGGGATTCGTCATTCCCGCGCAAGCGGGAATCCAGAACAATTCGCGCTGCCATCGAATTGGCTGTAAGCATTGCGCATAGACACTCTGTAAACTTGCTTAACCGAACAAGATTGCACCGCATTCAGATTTGCGGATGCTATTTGCGCGGGCGCGCCCGCAGCGCTATACTGCATTGCGTGGCGCAGTCACAACCCCATAAGAATCATTCCGGAACAGAGGGATTCCCGCCGCGCGACACCATATATTCGAGGCATGGCACTCATGAGACTACGGCTGGCAACGCAGAGAAAGGAAGCACGATGAAATTCAAGGTGGATGGAATTATTTCGGCGATGGTGACGCCCTTCACCAAGGACGGGGAGTATGTGGATTACGACAAGGTGGGCGCGCTGGCGCAGTTTCTGGTGAAGGCGGGCGTGCACGGCCTGTTCCCCTGCGGCACGACGGGCGAGGGGCTGCTCATGTCCCCCGTGGAGCGGATGGAGGTGCTGGAGGAAGTCGTGGCGGCGGTTGGCGGCAAGACGCTCATCATCGCGCACACAGGCGCGATGGACCTGGCGACCACCATTGACCTGACGCGCCACGCCCAGGCGTGCGGCGCGGACGCCGCGGGCATCGTCGCGCCGGGCTTCTACGGCTACGACGATATCTCCCTGGAAAACCACTACCGGCGCATCGCCAAGGCGGTCAAGGGCTTCCCCGTGCTCTTCTATAACATCCCCTCCTGTGCGAAAAACGTCCTTAGCACGGACCTCGTGATCCGGCTGGCCGAAACGACGGAGAATATCGTCGGCATCAAAGACAGTTCCGGTGACATGGCCTCGCTGACCCGGCTGATTGGCAACGCCCCAAAGGGCTTCCAGGTCATCAACGGCGCGGATGATTACGGCTACCAGGCTTTCCTTGCCGGCGCGCCCGGCGCGGTCTCCGGCACCTCGAACGTTGTGTGGGATGTGTATCTTTCTGTGTACAGCCAGATCAAGAAGGGCGATCTCAAAAAGGCGTGGAAGGCCCAGGTCGTGCTGGAAAAAATGTGTCGCGTGCTCGAATATGGTCGCAAGGCCGCGATCTTCAAGGAAGGACTGCGGCTGCGCGGCTTCGATGCGGGCTATGTCCGGCCCCCGCAACGCGAACTCACCGCCGCCGAAAAGAAACGGCTCGCCAAGGACCTTGCCGCCGCCGGGATCATTTGAGGTGGCGTTGTGGCCGGTGACGTTGTGGCCGGTCTCCGGACCGCGCCACAAGCGCCGACCGAAGGTCACCAAGGACGGGATCGGCATTGCGGTTGCCGTTGGCGGGGTTGTTATTTCTGGCGCATCATGTCGTCGTAGATGCCGGAAAGGGCATCGGCGTAGCGGGGGAGGGAGAAGCGCGCGAGGGCATGTTCGCGGCCATGCTGCGCGAGTTCGCGGCGGCGCGGCGCATTTCGGATGAGGTCTGTGAGGGCATCATAGAGTGCGACGAAATCGTTCGGCTGGCACAAGACGGCGGCCTTTTCCGCGATTTCGACGATCGCGCCGGTGTAGGTGCTGACCACTGGCGTGCCGGCGGCCATCGCCTCGATGAGCGTCATGCCGATTTGCTCCTGCCATTCCGGCGTGGCGATGCTCGGCAGCACAAAGAGGTCCGCCGCGCGGAAGGCATCCGGCATCTGGTCATAGGGCAACGCGCCCGCGAAGAGACACGCCTCGCGCACGCCGAGCCGTTCGGCCAGTTGCTCGATGCGGTCCCGGCCTTGGTCGGGGCCGACCATCATCAGGCGCACGCGATGGCGGCGCAGCGCCGGGTCGCGCACCAATTCGCGCAGGGCCAGCAATAAAAAATCAATGCCCTTGCGCGGCAGAAACCAGCCGACAAAGAGGATGACGAAATCATCCGGGTCTAGCCCGAATGCCGCACGATTGGCCGGACCGGGCGAAAACTTGTCCGTGTCCACCCCCGGATCAATCTTCACGATGCGTTCCTTGGGAACATGCTCCAGGTCCAGCATGCGGAACGACCGTTCTGTGTACACAATGAAGCGATCGGCATGAGCGGCGACCTGCTGCTTGATTTCCCTGCGCACGGGGTTGCGTTCCATATTGAAGGGGATGTTGTCCCAGATCATGACGGATAGGGGAATCCCCCATTGCGCGCGGGCCGCCACCGCCTCCGCCGACCAGTCGCTAAACAACTCCCAGGACTGGACGATGTCGAAACCCTGAAGGCGTTCATGGAAGGGAAGGATATGCGGCTCCCGTCCGGCATATCGCGAGAGCAAAATGTTGCGGCCGCGCCGCGCGAGCGGCCCCGCCTGGGTGTCGAAATGGATGAACTCCACGGGGAAGGGCGGCGTGTCACCGCTGCTTTTGGGGGAATCTCCGCGCGTTTCGGCGTGCGTGCAAAAAGCGGTTATCGCGGGGTTGCCGCGCAACATGCTGAACGCGGGAAAATGCCACGGACTGAGACGATTACCCGTGAGAAGCGCCACTTTCACGGCTTACCCTCCCGCCTGAAATTTCCATCACCAGGACAACCGTATCATGATAATCTGCCGGACCGCAGATGCACACCCGAGCGTTCATTGCGCCGCTTCCGGCCCAAGAGACTTCCCCAACAACCGCTGCGCGAGATGCGTGGCCAGCATCATGATGGTCTCCTGTGGATTCACGCCGAGCGCGGTCGGCACGGCGCTGCCGTCACAGACGTACACGCCCGGCGCGCCGAAGACCTCATGGTCCGGCCCGCACACGCCCTGTTCCGGCGTCGCGGCCATGCGGCACGTGCCCAGCGGGTGAAAGGCCATGCACTCGATATCGGCCGCCCGCAGCGGGCTGCGCTCGAATCTGTCCACATCTTCCAGACAGGTGAATTCGTTGTCGCGCCGGACGACCATCGCCCAGGCCCGCTTCGCGCCGTGGCGCAGGAAGAGCCTCGCCAGCCAGGCGAATGCGCGTTGGAAGCGGCGCACGTCCGTGGGCGTAAGTGAATATAGAAAGCGGTGCCCAAGAAACGGCAGGCGCACCATGCGCCCTTCTGCAGTGTCGCTGATGAGGAAGCCATAGGACGCCATATGGCGGTAGTTGCGGATATAGTGCGCCAGGCGGTGACCGGACAGGGGATTCGCGGCGCCGCCCAAGTCCGGCGGCATCGTGATGCCCTCAAACATGATGCCGTCGTCGTGCAGGCCGTCGTAACCGTACGCCTGGGGAATGCCTTCCCACGGTTTGATTTCCTCATCGAATTCCGCGACCACCTTGCTGGCTGGATGTATCGCCAGATGTCGGCCGAGATGCCGGTTGCCCCGGGCTATCCCGCTGCGCTTGAGCAGCGCCGGCGTCAGCAATGTGCCGCAAGCGACCAGCACGCGCGGCGCGCGCAGGGTCAACGTCCGGCCCGTGGGCCGTCCCGCGTCATCCAGCGCGGCGGCACGCACGCCGGACGCGCCATATCGGTCGAGTAGAACTCGGTCTGCACGGGCATGCACATAGACAACCGCGCCCGCCCGCAGCGCCTTGGGCAGATAACTCACCGCCATGCTTTTTTTTGCGCCGGAGGTGCAGCCGTAGCAGCACATGCCGCATCCCTCGCATTCGGGCGCATTGCGCGGGAGCGGCGCGCCGGAAAGCCCTTCCCCCGCAAGGAATTCATGCACGAGAACGTTCGGCCGGCTCATTACCCGGAATGCCGCCGGGGCCACGCCGATTTCCGCTTCCACGCGGTCAAAGAGGGGGGCGAGTGTTTCCGGGTGCATGTTCTGCAATCCGAATTCATCGCGCCAGCGCGCAAGCACAGCCTCCGGCGTGCGGAAACAGGTCCCGGAATTGACGGTGGTGGTGCCGCCGAAGCAGCGGCCCAGCGGAACGGGAATCACCGGCGCGCCGATGGTCGCCGTGATGCCGCCGTCGCGGTACATCCGCTGGATTGCCTGCGAGGCGAGGTCGCGGTGTTCAAAATGGCAGCCGCCTTCCTCCAGCACCGCCACGCGCATCCCGCCTTCGGCGAGTTCCTTCGCGGCCGTCGCGCCGCCCGCCCCCGTGCCCACCACCACCGCGTCATAGGTTTCCACAATGTCATGCGACAGCGCGGCGGCATCGCGGATGTTTTCCAGTTCCGCAGTATGCATCATGGCCGGGTCGCCTTTGGGCAGGGCGTCCGCCCGTTCTCCGCAGCGCTGCTGCGGTGGCGCAACGTGTCTTCATAGCCGAGGGAACACAGCAGTTCCGGTTCCTGGAGCATGTTGGCCAGCGCCGTCAATTTGATCAGTTTGAAGAGGTCGCGCTTGAGGAAGAGACGGCTGAATTCCCAGCCCTCCAACCGCCGCAGCCGCACCGCCAGAGACAGCCGGCTGAAGCGACGCAAATATCGCGGCGATAGCAACGGTCCCCACTCGATGGCGGTCAGGGCCAAGCGAAATGCAAGCGCCAATATCAGGGGCAAGCGATCGAGTTGGTCTTGCAGCCGCGCCGCGACACGATCCGGATCTGTCCGCGACAGAATCGCCTCATCTTCCGCAACCAGGGTGCGCAATACAGCCCCCAACGCGCGGCGTTCCCCGGAACGCATCCGCCGCAACCATCGTGCATCCATATGCATATAGAAACTTTTCCCGTACTCCTATGCGCATAGTACACAGTGGTTGCCTTGGTTTTCCAGTGCGTCTTATCCGGCGCGCAGGAAGGCGCGAAAAATGTCGGGCATGGGCAGTTCCAATCGCACCATTTCACCGGTGACGGGGTGCGGGAACGCCAGCAAACAGGCGTGCAGCGCCAGGCGGCGCAACGGATCGCTTTGCGCCCCATATTTCTTGTCGCCCACGACGGGGCAACCAATCGAAGCGAGATGCACTCGAATCTGGTTTCTTCGGCCGGTTTCGAGGCCCACCTCAAGCAGGGTGCTGGACCTCAGCGTCTTTTTGACACGGTAATGCGTGACAGCCAGCCGCGCCCCGGGTTCTCTATCACACACCTGCATCTTTTGCGCCCGGGCCTCGCGCAGCCACCCCCGGATTGTGCCAGCCTCCTTCGGCGGCCGCCCTTCCGCCAGTGCCAGATATCGCTTCTCCACGCGGTCCCAATGTCGCTGCAACGTCTTTTTGACTTCCAGGCTTTTCGCGAGCATGAGCAGCCCCGAGGCGGAGCGGTCGAGCCGGTGGACGATATAGACGCGCCCGCGCCCGTGGGTGCTCGCGCGCACATAGTCCCCCATCATGCCATAGGCCGATGGCGCGTCCTCGCCGACGGCTGCGATGGATAGCAGGCCGGACGGCTTGTCCACCACCATCAGCCATTGGTCATCGTAAACAAGCGGCAACGGCGGTTCAATGGCCCGCGCCGCGTCCACCCGGTGAATCTCGACCACCTGCCCCGGCTGGAGCGCCTGATCCCCGCGTTTCGCGACCGCCCCGTCCACCATGACGCCGCCATATTTGAGCATCTTACGCAAGCGCGTCTTCGCCGCCGACGGTATCTTACTCTGCAGGAATTCCAACAAAGCGCATGGTTCGTTCACAAGAATCCGCATGGAAGTGTTTCCTCAAAAAGCGTTCCAAATTCCATTCTAACATGGCGGCATTACCGCAGATCTCCGGGCAGGTTTGTTGCGCCTTCTGTGCTTGACCCGTTTTAGGAAAAATGCTAGCATCAGCGTTGCGGGGTTTAATGACAGTTCGGTTTTTCAAGGGCGCGAAAACCGCCTGGCGAGGGAATGTCTGATTCATGCATCGTGAATAAGTCAACGCCAACCAGCCCTTGTGCGATGCGCGATCAAGGGCAAGGCAGGAGGAGGAATCCATGTCAGCAGCAGCATTAACCGCTTTTTCCGGGGTCTTCGCGCTTGGCGCGATCTTTGCCATCTTCGGCAGCATCAAGTTGAAGTTGCAGGAGCAGATCAAGATTGATGATGCCAAGGCCAGCCAACTCATCTCAGCGATGATGTTCAGTTGTCTCATCTTCTCGCTGGCAATCGGGGCCGTCACGCCGGCGCTTGGGTTCAAAGTTGTTGGGCTTTTGGGCTTCGCTGCGGGCGCGATTTGCGTATTGTTACTGGCGCAGGCCCCTTCCTATGGCGTGGCCATGGGCGCCTTTCTTGCCCTGGGTTTTGCCGCGATGTGCGTCAATACCGTCGGCAACACCCTCGGGCCGATGGTCCTCTTTCCCGGTGAACCCGCCAAAGCCTCCAACTTGCTCAATGTGTTCTTCGGCGTGGGCTCCTTCCTGACCCCGCTCATCATCGCCAACCTCATGGGGCGAGTGGGATACAAAGCGACAGTCAGCCTCATCGCGGTTCTCCTGGCCATTCCCATCATTTGGACCATCATGGGGACAGATTTCCCTTCGCCGGAGGGCGGTTTCAGTTCTAGCCGCGCAGCGGGCTGGCTTCTTCATCCCGCCGTGCTTGCGGGCGGTGCGGCCCTGTTTTGCTACATCAGCCTGGAGGCCACTCTGGGCGGCTTCCTGACCACCTATCTGGCCAACCACAAGGTGGATGCGGCCAAGGCCACCAATTTCCTTTCTCTTTTCTGGATTTGCCTGATGCTGGCGCGTCTGTTCACGGCTTTCTTCGTGCCGTCGGCGGTTTTCCCGTACTATGTGCCCGTGCTCGCGCTGATTGCCACAGCGGCCCTGCTGCTCATGGTCAGCGCCAAGAACGCGAATGCGGCCGTGGCGGCCATGCTGATCACCGGGTTCGTGCTCGGTCCCATCTTCCCGACCCTCGTCGGCGTCACCTTCAGCAAGACCGGCGTAGCGTCGGAGGTTTTCGGCATGATCTTCGCCATCGGATTGCTGGGCGGCATCGTCACCCCGCGTGTCATGGGGGGCTTCTCCGCCAGCGGCAATATCCGCAAAGGGATACAGGTGCTCGCGGGCCTTGCCGTTGCCCTGGTCGTCATCTCAGCGGTGCTGAGCCTCGCCATCCCGAATCTGGCGCAATAGCGCAAACGGATTTTTGCATCTCGCAAGATAAGAGACAGACCCGTGTCGCCCGTCCTTGGCGGATTGATGCGGGTCTGTTCCATTTCCAACGGCGAACACTTCCTCGTCTTCTCAGAAACGCCAAGCCATTCCGGCGGGACGCCTGCGCAAAGTTCTGGAGTACAGGCTTCAGCCTGAACCGGGACGCCTGCGCAAAGTTCTGGAGTACAGGCTTCAGCCTGAACCATGCAGCCGGGACGCCTGATCTACTTTATGCGCGCGGGACGCCTGTGCTACCTTTTGCAACATGATCAATCGCGAGGTGTTGCTCGTAAATCCGAATCGGATGCGTCCGCCGATTGCGCCTTTGGGCCTGGATTACCTTGCGGATGCGCTGGCGCATCGCGGCTATGAACCGGTGTTGTGCGACTTGTGCGGCGCGGAGGACTGGCAGCGCGCCCTGGATGCGGCCATCGAAGCGGTGCGGCCGGGCGCGATCGCATTCACGGTGCGCAATCTGGATGATGCGTATTTCGCCAGCCAGGATTTCATCTTCGAGGCGACCGCCGCCATGGCGCGCCATGCAATGG
>CAZLII010000060.1:0-11796 GCA_964559065.1 uncultured Nitrospirales bacterium
GGCGCTTGCCGCGCTGCGGGAAACGCTGATGAGCCAAGTCGCGCGGCTGCGCGACATGCAGCCGCTGCAGGCGTGGCTGCGCAGCACGGGCCGCCTGCGGGAGTTCAACCAAGGCATTGACCGCGTGATGGAGCGGCTCTCCGGAGCCGCGCTGCAGCAACTCCACGGCGCGGATCAGCCCTATGTGTTCATTGACGCGCCGCTTGCGCCCGCATCGGGATTCCAGCGCGCGCAAATCCACATCTTTGGCGAAGGCGGCGGCAATCGTCGCGCCTTCGATGCCCATAATGCCGCCATCGTGATGGACCTCGCCATGAGCCGCCTCGGGGAACTGTGGGTCACTTTGCAGACGAATAATGGGCATTGCCGCTGCGAGGTCCGCGCCGCAGCGAAAGCCGTGACCCTGATTGACCTGCATCGCGAAGAACTCACAGAGGCGCTCGTGCGCATCGGATTCGCGTCAGCGCAGGTCAGCGTTGCGCCTTGGGACGGTGATCGGATTCGCGAGACCGCTGCGCTCCTGCGGCGATTCGCCGGGATTGACGTGAACGCATGAATAAAAAGAAACCGCCTAAAAAAGCCGTCGCGTTGCGATATGACGCCGACCAGGACCGCGCGCCCAAGGTGGTCGCCAAGGGCCAGCGTCTTATTGCGGAGAAGATTATCGCGCTGGCGAAGGAACACGACATTCACGTCCATGAGGACCCGGACCTCGTCGCGGTGCTCGCCACGCTCGACATCCATGCGGAAATCCCGGAAAGCCTGTACCGCGCCGTGGCGGAAATTCTCGCCTTCATTTACCGTCTCAATCGCGACTTTGCCAGGGAACGGTAAATGCACCCAAAAATTGTTTTGGCCGCACAGGTCGGTGTTTGCCGCGATTGGACATCCGGACGGCTTTCATGCCAGAATACCGCCTGTTGTTTGAACGATTTCCCTCTATGAACGCACTTTTTCCGTAACGGGTTTTCGGCAGGGTGGGGGGGAAGCAGCATAGACCGCGATTGAGGATATAAGAACCCGCCTCAGGCGCAACGCAGAACAAGTGTTCGCCTGTATCGCACTCCTCGACCAGGCAAGGTCCGCGGCGCAATTTTTATCATACATCGTGGATTAATCACATGCCTCAGGATTTAAATGACAACGGCCAACCATCAATGGCTGCGATGCTCAAGCAATCCGTGCCTGCGCCAATCATGGAAGCCCTGTCACAGCGGGGGATTGCCGAGAGCGACCTGCTGATCGCCACCGACACCGATCTGGATATCGTCGGCGAGTATTCGCAGTGCTGGGTCCTGGTCACCACAGACGAAGTGCTGGTGTATCATGTGGACCCCGAAGACAACGCCGTCATCCTCCACAAAGAGATGGCGATCAAGGACATCGAGAAGGTCCGCACCGACACGCGCGTGGGTTCGGGATTCCTGGAAGTCAAAGCGGGCGACGTGTATGAGGAACTGGCCCGCTTTTCCAACACCCACGCGGAAAAATTCTCCAAGGTGGTGGCGCAAATCCGCACATTGGTCGGTGGGCGGCCCGTAGCAATCAAGGAAGAGGAGTTGGAGCGGGCGGAGGCGGCGCTCAAGGCGTTCAAGGACTCCCCCCATGTTCGCGTGCGCCGTGGCACGGTGTTCTTCCGCTTTCTGGGATACACCAAGCCATACTGGCCCTACACGCTGCTGGCGATGATCCTGGTAGTGTTGACCATCATATTCATGCTGGTGCCTCAACAGTTGGTAAAAGTGCTGATTGACCAGGTATTCCTCCAGAACCCCGAAATGCCCTCCTGGTTTGCGCACATGACCAACCTCTTCGGATTAGAAACCCCGCAGGAGTGGCTGTTCATGCTGGTGGGGTTGCTGGCGGCGAGCACCCTGCTGGGTTCGGTGGTCGGCATCTTCCGCGAATCGCTCGCGGTCTGGATCAATAACCGGCTCGGCTTCGATTTGCGCCGCGAGGTCTTCCGAAAACTCCAGGACCTCGCCATCCGCTACCACGAAATGCAGCCCGTGGGCCAGTTGATGACCCGCTGCTCGCAGGACGTCGAGACGTTGCAGGCGTTTATCCACCAAATCACGTCGGGCTTCGGATTCCAGTTGCTGCTGGTCGTCGGCGTCGCCGTGGTGATGTTCAGCATGAACTGGTATCTGGCGCTCATCGCATGCGTGCCCGCGCCGTTTGTGATGGCCTCCACCATCTTCTTCACCCGCTGGGTCACGCCGAAATGGCGTAAATACTGGACGCGCAGGTCCGACCTGAACACCGGACTGCATTCCGTGCTCTCCGGCATCCGCGTGGTCAAGGCCTTTGCCCAGGAAAGACGCGAAGAGAGTCGTTTCGGACGCATCAGCGGCAAGTTTCGCGACATCGGCCTGAATGTCGGCTACGCAAACTCCTGGTTCTACCCTTCGATGGGCTTCGTGTTCCAGTTGGGCGGCTACTTCATCTGGATCCTCGGCGGCGCGCAGATTCTCAATCAGGCGTCGTCGCTGACCGTCGGCGAACTGATTGCGTTCCTGGGGTATCTGGGCATGTTCTATGCCCCGCTCAACTCGCTTACCCAAATGTCCAACTGGTTTACCCAATTCACCACCCAGGCGCACCGCGTATTTGAAGTGCTGGATCAGGAACCGGAGATCACGGAAGGGGAGGAAGCCCTCGAAGTGGAAATTCAGGGCCAGATCGCCTTCAAGAATGTCTCTTTCGGTTATGACCCCCATATCCCCGTCCTCAAAGACGTCAGTTTCACGGTGAATCCGGGCGAAATGCTCGGTGTCGTCGGGCACAGCGGCAGCGGCAAATCCACCACCGCAAGCCTCATCATGCGTTTTTATGACATCACCGAGGGCGAAATTCTCATTGACAACATCCCCATTCAGAAAATCCGCAAGCACTGCTTGCGTCGTCAGATCGGCCTGGTCGCCCAGGACCCGTTCCTGTTCCGGGGCACCATCGCGGAAAACATCGCCTACGGCAACCCCGATGTTGCGCCGGAACTGCTCCTCGACGCAGCGTTGCAGGCCAATGCGCACATGTTCATCACCCGCAACCACGATGGGTATGACGCGCGTCTCGGCGAACGCGGCGCGGGGCTTTCCGGCGGGGAACGTCAGCGCGTCGCCATTGCCCAAGCGCTGCTGCACAACCCCCACGTGCTGATTCTGGACGAGGCCACCTCAAGCGTGGATACGATCTCCGAGCGCGAAATACAGAAGGCGCTGGAAGCGCTCAGCCACGGCCGCACCACCGTCGCGATCGCGCACCGACTCTCGACCCTGCGCAATTGCGACCGCATCATGGTTTTTGAAGACGGTGAAATTCGCGAGCAAGGCTCGCACGACGAACTGATGGCATTGCACGGCATCTACCGGAAACTGGTGGATATCCAGATGGAACTGACCAGTGGCCAGGACAACGTGGACGGGCTTCACGATTTGGACCAGTTAAAGCGGACGGAACGCACCGCGCCGCGTCATGTGCGCCACACCGAGGTGCCCCGCATCCGCTATTTGGAACCGAAAAAACTGCACTGTTACCCCCTCGATGAGGGCGGACTCCGTGTCACTTATGCGGATGAAGTCTATCCCCATGCGCGCGCTTACCGCTGCTTTCCCGTCTCCCGTCCCAATGAATTCATTGCGCTGTGGACCGGCGACACCGCCCTCGAACATCGAGAAATCGGCGTCATCCGCCGCCTCAAGGAAATCGGGGCCAGTTCCCGCATGGCCGTCGAGCATGAATTGTCCAAGCGCTACTTCATTCACTACATCAAACAGATTTACTCGCTGAAAGAGAACAAAGAAAACATCGGCTATCTGGTCTGGCATGTGAAGACCGACAAAGGCGACAAGACCTTCATTACCCGGAGGTGGGACCGGCATACCGTGGTGGAAGGCGGCCGGAACGGACGGATCATTTTCGATATTGACGAAAACCGCTACCAGATTCTTGATCTGAATGATCTCGACCCAGCAAGCCAGGCCGCATTCTTCAGCCAGATCTACTGGTAGGGTTGCTTTTCGGCAACATGGGAGCGCCTTGATGACAGGGAAAGAACTCCTTCTCGCCGCAATAAAGGGCGGGCGCACGCCCCGGTCCGCGTGGATTCCCTTTGTCGGCGTGCATGGCGGAAAACTGTTGGGGATATCCGCGAAAGAATACCTCCTTTCTGCGGACCATATCGTGCGGGGATTGCGCCGCGCCCGCGAACTTTACCAGCCCGACGGGCTGCCTATCGTCTTCGACCTCCAGTTGGAGGCCGAAATCCTGAATTGCAAACTGGCATGGGCGGACGAGGTGCCGCCATCGGTGGTCTCGCACCCCCTGATGGGAGATGGCGTGCTGGCTGACCTGCCGCCGTTTGATTTGAGCAAGGGGCGTTTCCCGCTGGTGCGCGAGGCGACCCGGCGCATGGCCGAGGAATTCGGGGACACCATCGCGCTCTATGGACTGATCACCGGCCCCTTCACCCTCACCTCGCACCTGCGCGGCAGCGAGTTGTTTTTGGATATGCTCACCGGACCGGAAAGACTCCATGAAATTCTTGCGTTTTCCACGGAAATCGGTCGGCGTTGCGCGGAGTTCTATCTCGACAACGGTTGCGATGTGGTCGCCGTGGTGGACCCCATGACCAGCCAGATTTCCTCGGAACATTTCAGCGCTTTTATATCGTCGTATCTCAACGAACTGTTTGGGTTTATCCGGCGCAAAGGCGGATTCTCTTCACTGTTTGTCTGCGGCGATGCGACGCGGAACCTGGAGGTCATGTGTCGCACCGCCTGCGACAATGTCTCCGTGGATGAAAACATTCCGCTGGAATTGCTCTGCAATCTGGCAAGAAAGCACGGGAAATCGGCGGGGGGAAACCTCAAATTGACGACGGTGCTGCTGCTGGGACGGGAAGCCGACGCCATGCTTGACGCCATCCGCTGCATTGACATTGGCGGCAACGAGGGCTTCATCCTCGCCCCGGGCTGCGATTTGCCCTACGGGACGCCGGAGCAGAATCTCCAGGCTGTCGCGTGCATGGTGCATGACGACTACCAGCGCCAGGTCGCGCGCACCACGGTCACGCTCACTGATCTGGGGCCTTTCGATGACATTGTCATCCCGGACTTCACCAGCGAGAAGGCGGTCATCCTCGATGTCATCACGCTGGATTCCGCAGGATGCGCGCCATGTCTCTATATGCTCGATGCGGCCATCCGCGCCGCCGATCGCGCGAATGCGCCAACCGAAGTGCGCGAGCACAAAATCAAGAGCCGCGAAGGCATCGGCTACATGACGCGCATGGGCGTCAAGAACATTCCAACCGTCTGCATTGACGGCGAAGTGAAATTCATCTCGCAGATTCCCGATCAGGGGACCTTCATCCGGGCGATTGAAGAGATCGCCCGGAAGAACGGCAAGGCATGATTCCGCTCTGCCTCGTCACAGGCTTTTTGGGCAGTGGCAAAACCACGCTGTTGCGGCGCATCGCGCAGCGCGAATCCCGCCGCCTCGCCTTTTTGGTCAACGAATTCGGCGCGGCGGACGTGGATGGCCGCTTGCTGCAAAGCGATGTGGGCCGGCTGATCGCCCTCCCCGGCGGCAGCATCTTTTGCGCCTGCCTGGTCACTGAGTTCATTGCAGCGCTGCGATCCATCCATCAACGGTTTCACTCGACGGAAACGCCCCTCGACGGCGTGGTAATCGAAGCCAGCGGCATCGCCAATCCCAAGGTCATCGGGCGTATGCTTCGTGAAACGCAACTGGACCGTATCTACAAGGTCGCCGCCATTGTCGCCGTGGCGGACCCGCTGACCTTCCCCGTGCTCGTGCAAACCCTCCCCAACATCACCGCGCAGGTGGAATGCAGCGATTGGGTGCTGATCAACAAGACCGACCTCGCGGGGGCGGATGCCATCGCGCAAACGGAAACGATGCTCAGGCGCATCGCGCCGCAGTCGCGTATTCTGCGCACCGTCCATTGCGAAGCGGATTTGAACCTGTTTTCAGCCCCGTCGGACAAGGCGCTGGATGGCGACTACGCGCCAGGTCCCGATCCCAATTTCGCCAAGGTGTGGGTGCGCGCGAAGCGCGGGGTGGATATGGACCGCCTGCTGGCCGCGCTGCGCGCCTTGCCCGGCCTCTATCGCGCCAAGGGTTTCCTGCGCTCCGGCAGTGGAATGCACCACGTGGATATCACCGCAAACAGCGCCGCAGCATATCCCCGCACGATTGAAGGTCCAGCAGACCTCGTCATTATCACCCGTGGCGCCGACGCCGATGCAGCCCGCGCCCTGGCCGCTCGGATCAAAGAAGGTGAGTTTGATCTCGCGCCCCAGTAGTTCAGGGGCGGAGGCGTCTTGCTTGCAACGATTTCATCTTTACTGTCCGACTGGTCCGATACGTCCGACACGTCCGACATGTCCACCCCAGATCAATCCCAATTTGCGGTTCTTTTCATTGCCCCCGTTCAACCCGGTACAATGGCAACATGCCTTCTGTCGGGCGCACACGGAATATCACGCTGTCCACGGCGGCGCTTTCCAAGAACACATCCACTTCTGAAATGGTCTGTTTTGTTCCGGGGTGGGTCAGCAGGTAGGGATGCGGGGCGAGCGCATGCGGCGACGCGCCGCGCACCTCAATGCGCGCTTCCGTGGCCGACCATTCCAGCACGCATATTTGCAGAACAGGGCCGCGCACGTAATTGATGGGCAGTACAGACATGACCTTGATTGCCGGGCCGATGGGCGTGTCATACCGGACGGATTCGGAAAGGCGCACAGGCGCGCCGAGATGGTATTGGAAATCCGGGGCAACTCCGAACGTTTCGCCGGGATGGCGCGCCGCCGCTTCAGCGACTTGCGCCTGAAATGCGCGAACCTGCCCGCCCGCATGCACCCACGCGAGATTCGACCGCGCCTGCAACACAAAAAACACCGCACATAACAAGGTGGTCAAAAAGACAACTGGGCGCTGCCATTTGGGATGGCGCTGGATTTGCCCGCAGAGCGCCGCAAAGGCCATGTTCATCAGCGCCATCGGGACAATCATCCCGCCCCCGCCACTCATCTGCACCAAGTCCACGGATTGCATGGATTGCCACGCGCACCACGCACACGCGCCCAATGCCAGGCCAAGCATCGCGGAATTGCGGCTGACGCGATGGATGCCAAGGATAAGGAATACAATCCCCAGTCCTGACAACGCAGCCAATGCGGGAAACTGGTAGAACCATGCCGCCGTCTCGGGCAACAAGCCGATGGGATAAAAGACCAACCACAGTGGCAGAATGGATGCGGGGGTTGTGAAAAGTCCTGTGCGCCAGGCAATTCCCTGCACGCCCATGGCCACAAGGCTGATGAGGAGAAATGGAATCAGCCGGACCGGAATCTGCGACCTGTTTTCTTTTTCGACCATGACGCATTCCATGCATGCGATCACCAGGAAGAGCGCCTGATTTGCGCGAAACGGCAGCACGGCAAACGCGAACACGGCCAGCGCCCATGGAAATGTCCACCATTGGCGATGGCGCAGGTGCAGCGCGTGAAACAACAGCGCCAGCAACGCAAGCCACGCGGGAAGAAGGTCCTGTGCGCCGCTGAGGTGCAGCACTGCTTCGCTTTTCAACGGGTTGGCCATCATGAGCACCGCCGCCAGCGACCCCAGCCACCATAGACCCCGCACCGCCAGACGGGTATAGAAAAAGATCGTGACCATGCAGGCGTAGAGCAACAGCATGTTCGCCAGGAAATACCCGTAAGGCCATGCGCCGAAGCGGTGCAGTGCCCAGGCAAAAAGCGTGCGCGCCAGCCACGGCAGCGATTCCGGCGACGCCATCGCGGCGTAGTCCCGGCCCAGCGGATGGAGTTGCGGCATCCAGGCATAGACAAGTGCGCAATAAACCAGCATCATGCCCAGAAACTGCGGCGCCAGCCGCTTGCCGGGCGCGGACGCGGGAGAGGATCGAGGCGTATCGGTGTTCATGGGGGCACAGTTTAGCGGGGAACGCCGGGTGGTTCAACGATGGCGCGCCCTTTTGCCCATCTTTTCCGCCTATGATAAGATTGTTCCATGAACGACATTACCTCTTTGGATACCCTGTACCAGCCGATTGTCGGGGCGCTGGAAGAAGCGCGCGACACGATCAATGCGCTGTGGCAGGACGCCCTGCGGCTTGTGCGCATGGAAAATGGTCAGCCCCCCAAAGCGGGCGGCAAACTGTTGCGTCCGGCGCTATGCCTGCTTTCCGCCGGCGCGTCGGGCGCGCCGGATGTCCGGCCCTTTGCCCGGCTCGGCGTCGTCTTCGAAGCGCTGCACACCGCCTCGCTCGCCCATGACGACGTTATTGACCACGCCATTCTGCGCAGGGGCGATGCGTCGTTGAATGCGCGCTGGGACAACCACGCGGCAGTGCTCGGCGGCGATTACCTGGTGGCGCGCGCGGTGCAGATGCTCGCGGAATATGACTCCTGCGAGGTCATCGCCGCTGCCATCGCATGCGTGCGACGCATGGCCGAAGGCGAACTTTTCTTCTTCGGGCGCGACGAGGCGTCCATCCTCCCCGAAGACTGCATTATGCTGGCCGAGCAGAAGACCGCCAGCCTCTTCGCCGAGGCATGCGCCGCGCCCGCACGCCTGCTCGGCGGCGCACACTGCGAAGCCCTGCACCGGTTCGGCATCGGTTTTGGCATCGCGTTTCAGATTGTGGACGACCTGCTTGATCTGACCCAGACCGCCGAGACGTTGGGCAAACCCGCCTGCAGCGACATCGTGGAAGGGAAACATACCCTGCCCATTGTCTTGATGCGGCAACGACTCGATGACGCTGGCCGAGGCCGTCTGAATGCCCTGTGCGGGGCCGAAATCACCGACGCCGACCGGGAATGGGTGCGGGACCAGTTGCAAAAAACGCAGGCGGAGGAGGTCGCGCAGACCGCCGCGAAGGAATATGTCCGCAAGGCAAAGGAAGCCTTGCGCACCCTCCCGGACTCGCCCTATCGGGCATCCATGGAAGGGCTGGCCGATTACATCCTGGTGCGCGTCTCATGACCGCTTGCTTCCTGTTCCTGACCCTGTGCGCCCAGAACCCGCCCGCGTGGCCGATATGCGAAGTCCGTTCCGGAGTGGTCGGCGGCCCCGCCATCGTGGTGGACGGAAAGCCCAAAACGCCCATTTTCTTCTCTCCCAACAACCAGTTCGAGCGCGATGAGATTCTCTTGCGACAACTGAGACAGGCCGCAGATGCGGGCATCCCGTTTTTCACAGTGAACATGACCCTTCCCTGGTGGTCCAGCGACGAAGAAGCGCTGGAAATGCTGGCCCGTTTCTGCGAGACCCATCCCGAGGGCTATTTTCTGCTGCGGCTGTGGCTGGGACTCAATCAAGAATGGATGAAAGAACACCCCGATGAATGCCTCACCAAGGCCGACGGCGAGCGTATCGGCTACGCCTCTCCCTCCAGCCGCCTCTGGCGCGATGAGGCCGCGGCGATGCTCCGGCAGCGTATCCAATTGGTTTTGGACAGCCCCCATGCACCGCGCTTTCTCGGCGTTGCCTTGCATTACCTGAACACCGCAGAATGGTTCTATCCGGAAACCGACGCCTTCATGGATTACAGTCCTGCCAACCTCCAAGCATTTCGCGAATGGCTACAAAAACAGTATAAAAAAGATAAAAATATACAAAAATCTTGGAAAAGTGATGATATAAAACTAAACAACGCCGCCTTTCCCACCCCGGAACTTCGCGCCGATGCTGCATGGGGACCCTTTCGGGATCCCGCCAAACATCAGCCTGCCATGGACATGCAGCGCTTCCAAAGCGAGATGATGGCGGAGACCATCGCCCATTTCGCGCGGGTGGTCAAGGAAAGCACGCAAGGCCGGTCCTTGACCGCCGCGTTCTACGGCTATACCTTCGAGTTGAATCACAACGGCCCGAGAGCGTTGGCGCATTCCGGGCATCTGGCCCTGGAAAAGATGTTGGAATGCAAGGAACTCGATATCATTCTGGCGCCATACGCTTATTTTGAGCGAAAACTGGGGCAGCCGGGGCATTTCCATTTGCCGGTGGATTCCGTGGCGCTGCATGGCAAACTGGCGGTGATGGAGGAAGACACCTTTACGCATCTGACGATGGAGGTTCCTGAAGGCATTATCGCGCCGGGGTGGCAGGACCGCCCCGACACCTTGGAAGGCACGCTTGCCCTGTTCCGGCGCAACGCCGGCAATTTCCTGACGCATCGCTGCGGGTTCTGGATTTTTGACCTCCTCTCGGATGGACGGTGGGACAGTCCTGACTTCTGGAAAAGCGCGCTGCTCCTGCGCCGCATGGCGGCAGAACTGCGTTCAGATGGGCCGTTTCGTCCGGAAGTGGCTTTTCTCGTGGATGAGCGCGCCGTCCATGATTTGCGCGCGGACACCCACCCATGGCTCTTGGAATCGCTGGCCAAGTGGCGTTCTGACGTGGCGCGCATCGGCGCACCGGTTGGCTATTACCTCCAGAGCGACCTGCCCCGCCTGCCGGATTCGGTGAAGGTGATCATTCTGGCCAACCCCTATCGCTGGGGAAAGGCGGACCAACGCGCCGTGGACCGCCTCTGGAAGCGCGGCGGCACGGTGGTCTGGACCTATGCCCCCGGCATTATGGGGCCGGACGGCCCCGATCCGGCCCGTATCGCCGAAGTGACGGGCTTTCCCGTATCCGTCCGTTTCGATGCCGCGCCCATTCGTTTCGAGGAGACCTTCACCGGCGAGATGCGTGAATATCCGGAGGGTTTTCAGCCGCGCTTCATCATCGGAGGCGAACAGACCGATATCGTGGCCCGGTATGCGGACACCGGCGAAATCGCGGCGGCGGCCCGGCAGGCCGGGCGCGGCGTCGCCATCTACAGCGCCGTGCCGCGCCTGGCCGCCGGAACGCTGCGGACCATCGGTGAACGTGCAGGCGTGCATCTTTACCGGGACACGCCGGGTATGGTCGGCGTTGTGGGACCTTACTTGATTCTGCATACCGCAGCGGACACCCCTGACCCTGCGCCCCAGGCAATCCATTGGCCCAAGCCGTATTCCCGGGTTGACCGCCTTGTTCCGGAATCATCGCCCGGTCTGCGCCTCCTGAGCGAACGTATTACACAAGGCCCGCTCGCGCCCGGCACGACCGCCATTTTCCGTTTTGAACCATAGCCCACTGCGGCAGTTTTGGCATCCAGCAGCCAATGAACGAGAAAAATGAATAATCGCCGTCCTGCGTCGTCGAATAGGTAAGAAACCGGAGTGCTTCGCGCATGGGTGTGTTGCTGGAAGTCGTCTTGCGGTATGATAGCGTTGCTGTGGAAGTGAACGCTACAGAGCAAGCCGCGCCTTCAGGCGGCGCGGAAGACAGGCTTCTGGCGGCCCAGGCCCGTTCGGGAGACGTATCCGCTTTCGAGGAATTGGTCCGGCGGTATCGTAACGACGTGTTTGCGCTGAGTTACCATTTTGTGCGCAACCGCGAAGAAGCGTGGGATATCTCGCAGGAGGTGTTTATCAAGGCGTATCGTTCATTGAAATGGTTCCGGGGTGATGCCAGTTTCAAGACCTGGCTCATGCGCATCACGGCAAACCACTGCAAGGACCATTTCAAGAAGCGTCGCTTGGATACCATCCCCTTCGAGGATGCGGTGAAGACCGAGGCGCGCGCGGCGTTGCCCACCCCGACGGAACGCCTGGAGGCGGCGGAACTGGGCGCGGCCATAGAAAAGGCGGTGGACATGCTCCCCGCGAAGCATCGCACCGCGTTTGTACTGCGCGAATACGAAGGATTGTC
>CAZLII010000061.1:0-11676 GCA_964559065.1 uncultured Nitrospirales bacterium
GACGACGCCACGGCATACGGCAATCTGAAACCCTGGCAATACTGCGGCAGCATCTACGCTGTCGCCGCACCGTCGCACCGCGCCAGCCTGGCTGCGGGCGTCTGGCAGACGATGCACATCCGGGCGCAGGGGTCCAGGGTAAGCGTGTGCCTCAATGGTCAACCCATCGTTGACGCGGACCTCAAGGACCACCTGGATAAACTGCCGGAACACCCCGGCCTCGCGCGCAGTTCAGGCTACCTCGGATTGCAGAATCACGGCTCGCGCCTGGATTTCCGCAACCTCTGGATCCGGGAACTCTGACCGCCGCAACGCGGGAACACGGACAAACACGGCAATACGGGTCGGGTCTCTACTTATTCACGGCCCGTGCCGCTTTCTTTGCGGCTCGCTTCGCCGATTTCGCCTCGTTCTTGTCCACGGCGCACGCACTCTTTTCGGCGCAGCATGCGGGTTTGGACTCGGCGCAAGCCGATTTCGCGGCGCACTTGCCGTCCTTGCAGCATGGGCATGTGCAGTCTTCGCCGCAGATGCACTTGCCGTCTTTGCAGCAGGTACAGCCTTCAACGCAGGCGCACTTGCATTCGTCGCCGCATTTGCATGCGTCGCCACAGCAGCAGGCGCTCTGGGCGGAAGCGGGAACCGCGAACAATGCGCCGGGAATCGCCAGCGCCATCGCGAAGAACGTGTTAATCAGAAAGTTTCTACGGGTATTCATGATGCTTTCTCCTTGAAAGGGTCCGTTTCGTCATTTGTTACGTCGTAGGGCTTCAAGATCGGGGGAAGGAAGTTTTCCCAGTCCGGCGAGGCTGTTCCCCAGCGCAGACATCAGGCCCGCACGCGGATTCCCCGCCGGGACGCACGCCTTCAACAGAGCAAGGCGCAATTCAGGAAATGAAGAGGACGGAAATGGGGGGGGGAAGAAAGCGCACCGAACGACCTCGGTCCATTGACCGCCAAGTTTTCGACCGAGAAAACCGCCGATGCAATTGTCAAAGGCCTGTCTGGATTGGATGCTTGGGAAGTATGGGACGGCAGGGCCGGCGGATGGGCCGGGGCGCGCAGGCAACACGGACATGCGCTGCCGTCACACGCGCCGGAACAGGTTTCACCGGAATTCGCGCCGTGGCCGTTCCCTTCCGCATGGCGGGACGCTGTTTCCTTCGGCGCACAACAACAGCAGGGCGGATGCTCAGCCTCCGCGTGCTGCAGAACGCTTTGCGCCGCGAGGAGGGCGCAGCGACAGTTCGCAGCATCGGCGGCAAGGGATACGAGCACCATCGCCACCAGTGCCGTTGCTATTATTCTAAGCGGCGCTATTGATATCACAACTATTCCGACCTGTTTAGTCTTCTTATCCATGTTACCATGTCCGGCATACAAAGTCAAGAACTGTTTCGATATCCTGTCGCGAAGCCCCAAACATCGTTTCATGATCGAAAATGCGCGGGGCGCTCCGGAAGTTCGGCAAATTGTAGAAGAAATTGGCAAGACGACCGTTTTTCGGCGGCAATTTCCGAATGGGGTTCCGGTTTGTTTTCGCTTATTTCGTTACGTATCAATGGGTTGCTGCACTGGGCATATTGGGAACGCATCTTGCTTTCTCATTCCATGGAGCGTCCTTCGAGGATGCAAAGCGTAAGGCCCTGGCAACGCCCCCGTGCCGACTCCTGCCGCGGGGGCGCTTGCTTTTGGGGCTGTCACCAGCGCCTTCTCGGCGGTCGGGCGGGTCCCCAAGCGGCAAGCGGGGGACGGTTGCGCCAGGAATATCGAATGCGCAAATAGTCCGGCCACGAAGCCGCCGATATGCGCCCACCAGGCGATACCCCCCGGCATGCCCCGGCTCCAAGAGCGCAAGCGCGCCGTTGAAAAACTGAGACCAAAACCATATGAACAAATGGAAGAATGCGGGCACGGTTATGAAGACGGGATAGAAGAGGGTCGGCGCCATGCAAATCACCCGCGCCAGTGGACAAAGCCGGAAATGGGCTCCCAACACGCCCGCCATACAACAGTTCACCCGGCCTGGGAATCATTATGTTCCGAAACCGGTTTCTTGGCGGCAAACATTTGCACAAGCCCAAAGACCAGACAGGCGACGGCAACGCCCAGGAGAAATGCTGTGGGCAGTGCCAGACGAAGCAGAGAAGCATTGACCTTATGCCAATTGTTGAGACGGATGCCGATATCCTGGGGCGTCACAAGATATGTGCTGCCGTCAGCATCGGCGGCGGACAAAGCGCCACGACCGAGATATCCCTGCAACAGTTCGCCACGTAAGAGGATTTCAAAGTCCTGCCGCGTTTCGTCGAGAGAAAGCGCCATGATTTTCGGCGTCCACCAGATGTCCCGATTCCCCAGAAACGAGCGCCCCACCTGCGCGGCAAAATGCGACCCGAACACGCACGTCCCGACGACGCCTATTATGACAAGCGAATTGATCTTTCTTTGCATTGTTCCCCTTTCCGGCTGCAACAGCGCTTACCCGCCTTTTCCGTCATGCGACGTAGCAGCGGTCGAACCGTTTCGCGCCAACATGACCTTGTTCATCTACCATAGTCTTCCCTTTCACCGAGTGCAAGTTGCATAGGCGATGTTGCACGGCAACGGGACTTCAGCCGCGTCTGTTGAAGGGATACGGAAGGTTCTCCAATCCAATATTCCGCGACGCGCTTGTCCAAAATGCGTTGTCAGCAATCCGGGCCGCGCACCCACATGCCTTGGAAGAATCTGCAAATTCACTCGTTGTCGGGATCAATTTTTCTCTGTAAACGGCTGCCGGGCGATACGATTCCAACGACCCAAATAGTTCGGTGAATTCGCGACCCTGTGTGCTTGGATGTCTGACCGGTTGTTCAGCAAACGTGTTCGTCATGGTCATTGAGAGGATTGTGTGGGACGCCCAAAAAGATGTTTGGCATCAGAGGGTTTCGGCGCAGCAAACGCGGTTGCGTCCGGCGTGCTTGGCGGCATAGAGGGCGCGATCGGCGGCGGCGATCAGTTTTTCGGGGGTATCGGCGTGGGTGGGCCATTCGGCCAGTCCCTGGCTGATGGTGACGCCGAATTGCCTGCCCTGGTATTCGAAGACACGCGTTTCGATGATTTTTCGGAGGGATTCCGCCACTTCGTACGCCTGATCAATGTCCGCATTCGAAAAAAGGATGAGCGCTTCATCGCCACCGTAAAGCCCCGCAAGGTCTTCGGGGCGGAGTATCTGGCGAATCATGGCGCCCATTTCCCGCACCACCATGCGGCCTGCGAGATGACCGAGGGTGTCGTTCACGCGCTTCAGGCCGTCGAGATCGGTCATGGCAAGACAAAAGCAACCCTTACGGCCGCAGCGGCGAATGACCGCGTCAAGTCGCTGGCGGAAGGCGTCCATGGTGAGCAGGCCGGTGAGCGCGTCGTAATGGATGCGGCGGTGGATTTCCCGGTGGAATCGGGCGTCAATTTCATCCTGCAATACAAATTTGAAGAGCACCTCCCCCATGCGGATTCTGTCGCCGTCCTTGAGCGGCGTGGCCGACGCGGGCGCATTGTTGACGAAGGTGCCATTGCTGCTCTTCAAATCCGAGATTATGTAATATTCGCCGTCGTTTTCCTTGATGCGATCAATTTGCGCGTGGCGACGCGAAATGGACGGCGCGTTGATTGACATGTCGGCGTTGACGGAGCGGCCCAGCACTTTGGGGCAATCGGTAACATCAATTTCGCGGCCGATCTCCCATCCGGACAAAGCAATAAGACTCGCGCGCATACCATCCGCGTTTTCCACTTTGCCCGGCGCACCGGCAAACTGGGTCATGTCGTCCGCCACGTTCTTCGGGTCATGACTGGTCGGCTCTTCTTTGAAGGGATCTGGCATTCTACATCCTCTCATGGGTATCATAACAAGGGTTGGGAAATGGCGCAATCCCGTACGCGACGACCGGCGTCGGCATGTTATCGGGATGCCAACCATGAGGAACATCGCCATGGGCGGCGACTTGATGATTTACGGTTCTTACGGTTATACCGGCGCGCTGATCGCGCGCGAAGCGGTGCGGCGGGGCATGCGCCCCGTTCTGGCGGGACGCAATGCGGAAAAACTTGCGGCGCAAGCCGATGTCCTCGGCTTGGACTATCGCGTTTTTTCGCTGGATTCCCCTCAGGAAACAGCAAAAACCCTGGCGGACTGCTGCGGGGTTGTGCTGCATTGCGCGGGGCCGTTTGTGGATACGGCGGGGCCGATGGCAGAGGCATGCCTGCGCGCAGGCGTGCATTACCTCGACATCACAGGGGAGATAGATGTTTTTGAGTCTTTGGCGGGATTAGACGGTCGCGCCAAGGCTGCGGGCGTGATGATCATGCCAGGCGTCGGCTTCGATGTTGTGCCGACGGATTGTCTTGCCCGTCATCTGAAAGACCGGCTCCCGGGCGCAGTCCGGCTGGCCTTGGCTTTTTGCTCAAACCTCCGCCCCTCGCACGGGACCGCGTTGACGATTCTGCGGCATTTCCACAAGGGCGCCGTGGTCCGGCGCGGCGGCAAACTGACCCCGGTGCCCGGTGCGTGGAAGACGCGCACCATTGATTTCGGCAAGGGACCGCGCAAGGCCATCACCATCACCTGGGGCGATGTGGCCACCGCCTGGCACAGCACGGGCATCGGCGATATCGAGGTATATATGGCCGCGCCTGCGATGCTGCGGTGGATGTCGTGGGCGACCCGCTTTCTGGGCGGTCTTATCGGCGCCGGGCCAGTGCAAAAGATGCTGGCGCGTTCGATCCGGGAGGGCGGTCCCACCGAAGAGGAGCGCGCCAGGGGTTATTGCCTTGTCTGGGGCGAGGCGGAAGACGCCGCCGGAGAGCGCGTCGAAGCGCGCATGGGCACCCCGGACGGGTACACGTTCACCGTGCTGGCCGGACTGCACATCGCCGGCAAGGCGCTCTCGGGCAATGCGCCCCCAGGCTTCCAGACCCCCGCCAAGGCCTACCGCGCAGACCTCGCCCTGGAAATCGAAGGCGTTACAAGAACCTGAGCGTTCCCAGGCGACAGGTCAGAAAACGGGACGGTAAACATCCCCGGATTATCGCTACGACCGCAAAGGGTCGCCATTATTTTTTCGCGGCGAGTTTCAGGGCCGCCTCGGCCACGCGAATGCCCAAGTTCCGGGCGGATTCTATCCCCAATTCGTCCTTCATGATATCGTCGTCTTTGTTCCAGAGCGTTGCGCCTTGGTGGGCGCGCGGCTTTCCTCCCACCAGCATCATTTCATGGCATAGCATTATGGTGAGAATTTGCTCAATCACCAGTTCCTGGCCGCCGTTGCGATAACTGCCAACAGACAACGCGCCGACCGGCTTGTCCGCCAACAGCAACGTTGGGGTGCGCAAGACCGCCAGACGTTCCAGGAAGGCTTTGCACAGCGCAGACATGGAACGGAAATACGACGGCGACCCGATGATCAGTCCGCCCAGATTGGGCGCCTGCAAGAGCGGCAATATCTCCGTGAAATCATCGTTCACATCCAAATCCGTGGCAGACGACGAACCGTCCGACCCGAAAATCGCCTTGCCGCCAAGGTCCAGCAATTCCGTGCGTATGCGCGGATGTACCCCGCGCGCCGCTTCCAAAGCCACCCCGATCGCTGTCGCGGTGGTCTTGCCACGGCGCGGACTGCCGGAAACGCCGACAATAAGGATGGCGTCTTCAGTTTGGTTGTCCGAGACTTGTCCGGATACGGCACTGGAAATCAATCCGGCGCCCGCAGTCAGTCCCATCGTTGAAAGCGCTTTTCTTCGGGTGATCGTTTGCGACATGGCGTCAATCCTCCTTTTTCTCCGTTTCCTTTTCCTTGCGCTTCCGCATGCGCCGCTACTTGGCCTGCATGCGGATGCCGCCATCGAGGCGGATGCATGTCGCGTTAATCATAACATTTTCGACGATGTGTTTGGCTAATTGGCCAAATTCGCGCGGCGTACCCAGCCGTGGCGGGAAGGGAATCTGGGCGGCCAGGGATTGGCGGACCTCTTCGGGAAGGGCCGCGAGCATGGGCGTGTCAAAAATGCCCGGCGCAATCGTGGCCACCCGGATGCCGTAGCGCGCCAGTTCGCGCGCCAGCGGCAGGGCCATGCTGACCAGCCCGCCCTTGGAGGCGGCGTAGGACACCTGGCCTATCTGTCCGTCGAAGGCCGCCACAGACGCCGTGTTGATGAACACACCCCGCTCGCCGGTTTCGATAGGGTCCAGTTTGATCATGGCTTCCGCGCAGAGGCGGATGACATTGAAGGAGCCGGTGAGATTGACCTCGATGACTTTCTGAAAGAGGTCCAGCGGATGCGGACCGTGTTTCCCGCAGACCCGCATGGCGGCGGCGACGCCCGCGCAGTTCACCGCGCCATGCAAACCGCCGAAACGTTCCAGCGCGGCGCTCACCGTGTTGCGCACGCTTTCCTCCGAGGCGACATCGCAGAGCGCAAATTGCGCTTGCGCGCCCAGCGCTGCGGCAGCCCGCTCCCCGTTTTCTGGATTGACATCGGCGATGATGACATTGGCCCCGCTTTCCACAAAGACCTGCGCCGTGCCCTCGCCCAGCCCCGAGGCGCCTCCCGTGATGATGAAGGTTGCACCCTGAAGTTTCATGACATTCTCCTTTCCATGGGCCTTTTGCGGCTCACCCACAAGGCCCGGTTGTCATCTTCCACGCGGCAGGAGCCATGCGAATCCGCGCGTAGCCCGCCCGGTGTGTTCCGATTCTATTGCGGCCATTCTCGCACTGCGGCCAAAGGCAGGTCCAATGTCTCCGCCCATGCTTCCCACTCCGCGGCGGTGCGCGTGCGCAGGGCCGCCCCAATCGTCTCCCCGGAAAGGCGCGACAACCCCAGCGCCTGCCGAAGTTTTTCCGTAAAATGTGGTTCCAGGGAGGCCACGGCGACCCAGCCTTCCTTTGCGGGATAGATGCGGTAGATGGGCAGGCCGCCGCCCAGGGGACCGCCGGGGGCGGTAAGTCCGCACTGGAAGGGTTTGGCCAGATGATGGGCGGCTTCAGCGAGCGAGACCAGGCATTGTCCCGCCTGTGCACGGCGTTCCCGGGCGAAGAGGAGGGCGGCCGCTGCGCTGACTGCATGTTCCGCGCCCAGAATATCCGCCGACAATGCCCGGGGCATGCGGTCCCCGTCAATCAGCCCCATATGCGCCTGATAGGTCAAGTCATGCCCAGCCACTTCCGCACGCGGCGGCGGATATCCCACGATGGCGACGTGACACAGGCGCGGATGACGGCTGTGCAGAGCGTCCCAAGAGAGTCTCAAGCGATCCAGCGCGGCTGGCCGCTGTGTGGTGATCAGCAAATCCGCGTCTTGCAACAGGTCGTGGAACGCGGTCATGCCTTGCGTTGTTTTCAGGTCGAGGCGGATCACCTTCGCGCCGGCGTTCAACGCGTCATAATACGCCGGACAGACTGCCGCGAGCGGATCGCCTTCGGGCGGCTCCACTTTGATGGTTTCCGCGCCCATCGCCCGCAGGCGCGCAACAGCATAGGGACCAGGAATGTTCACCACGAGACCAACGACACGAATCCCCCGCAACCATGCGGACGCCATGTTCTCCTCCCCATTTGATATGCAGGCGATGCGCTAACTGCAGTGATTATGATGCAGGCGCAGGCACTGAATTCCCCATGTCTTTCTGTGCATACAATGCGGCGCATTGTTCCCAATCAAGTCGCTTGATAGCCTTGTCCAGGGCAACGAATTCCTCCTCCACCACTTCAAACAGCGCCGACATTGCTTCCAGGGTTCCCGCTCGGGCCTGCATTTCGAGACGCAGCGCCGCTTCGGACAGACGTTCCCCGCCCACGGAGGCCGATGCCCCTTTGAGGGAGTGGGACAAACGCGCGATTTCCGGCAGGTCATCCTTTTCCAAGGCAACACGAAGTTCTTCGATGCGGCGCGGCGTATGCTCGATCAGCACCGACGCTATGCGCTTGAATGTCGGCACCTTGCCGCCTGTTATGAACAAGGCTTTCTGGATATTAAGCACCTGTTTCTCGCCGTCTTCTGCAACCGCTGGCGATGGTGGCGGGGGCGCTTCAGTTTCAGGCGCAGACTCTTTTCCGAACGCCATTTCCGGCGGCAGCCACTGCTGCAATACGCGCAGGATGGCGCCGGGATCAACAGGCTTGCTGATGTAGTCGTCCATGCCGGCGGCCAGGCAGCGCTCCCGATCTCCTTTCATGGCATGAGCGGTCATGGCGATAATCGGCGTGTGCGCGCCGTCGTCCTGAAGTTTTCGGATTTTCTCCGTCGCTTTGAAGCCGTCCATGCGCGGCATCTGGCAGTCCATGAAAATAATGTCGAAGGGGGCATGTCGGACACAGTCCACCGCTTCCGCCCCATCGTTGGCAAGGGTGATGGTGCAGTCGAAGCCCTGCAGGATTTCCAGCGCCACTTGTTGGTTCACGGGATTGTCTTCAGCGACGAGAACCCGTGCGCCCAGCCGGAAAGAAGCCCCCTCCGGCCCGGCCGCCGATTCGCGGCTTTCCGCAATGGTGTGACGGGTGACCAGTCCGACGGTTTCGCCGCTTAATCGGGCCGCCCAAATGGTGGCCAGCGCGTCCATGAGTTCGCTTTGCCGGATGGGGCGCGTGAGATAAGCGGAGAAACCCAACTCGCTGAACCGCTGCGCATCACCGCGCTGTCCCAGCGAGGTCAGCAGCACTAGCAGGGTGTCCTGTGTATACGGTTTTTCTTTTAAGATACGCGCGAGTGATTCTCCGCCAACGCCGGGCATCTGGTCGTCAATCAACGCGATTTGATACGGGTCCTGTTCCTTGTGGGCACTTTCGAGCAGTTTCAGGGCTTCGTGGGTTGTGCCGGCGGCATCGCTGCGCATGCCCCACGAGGCCAGTTGTTCCAAAAGCACTTGGCGGTTTACCACGCTGTGATCAATGATAAGGATGCGCACGCCGGCAAGATTTTCCTTGGGCCGGGGCGCGGGGGGCGCGTGCTTGTCGAGGGGCAGGAAGAGGGTGAAATGGAAGCGCGAACCGACGCCCTCGCGACTTTGCACGCCGATGGCGCCGCCCATCAGTTCCACCAGTTGCTTGGAGATGGCCAAGCCCAATCCGGTGCCGCCATACTCGCGGCTGATCAGGGCGTCGGCCTGCGTGAATTTTGAGAAGATTTCCTCCAGTTTGTTTTCGGGCGCGCCGATGCCCGTATCTTCGACTATTATCCGAATGGCGGCCGTGTCACTGGTGAGGCCGGTGCATTCCACATTGACAAATACATGGCCTTCGTTGGTGAACTTGATGGCATTGGCTGTGAGGTTGGTGAGAATCTGACGAATGCGCCCTGCATCGCCGATCACGCGCCGGGGCACATCCGGCGCGAAGCGCAGAATCAGCGGAAGCCCTTTCTCTTCGGCGCGGGTCGAGAGCAGTTCCACCACATCTTCGCAGGCCATCTGCAGATCAAAGGGAATCGGCTCAATGACGAGTTGGCCGGCTTCCACTTTTGAGTAATCCAGGATATCTCCGATGATTTTCAGCAGGGCGTGCCCGGAGCGTCGGATGGTTTCGGCGTATTTGTGCTGGGTTGAGGTCAGTTCCGTGTTCAACAGGAGTTCCGTCATACCGATGATGCCGTTCATCGGGGTGCGGATTTCATGACTCATGTTGGCCAGAAACTCGCCCTTGAAACGACTGCCTGCCTCCACCACGCGCATGGCGCGCTGCAATTCGCGCTCCGTTTTCTTGTGCTTGCGCACCTCTTCATGCAGGCTGGCGGTCGTGCGCCGGTGCTCCGCAATCTCCTGTTCGAGTTCATAGGTCCGGCGTTTCACCCGTTCCTCCAGTTGATCATGGGCTTCCTGGAGCGCGCGTTCGCGTTTTTCGATCTGCGCGAGCATTTCATTGAACTCATCCGCCAGGTTGCCGATCTCGTCCGAGGTGGTGCGCACGGCCCGGACCGAAAAGTCTTTTTCCTCTTTCACCACCTTTGCCAGCAGGGCCAGATGCGCGATGGGACCGGAGATGATATATTGCAGGCGGCGCGCGAGCAAAAATGAGACCAGTCCGCTCACGACAATGATGAACACGGCGCCGAAGCCGTATGCCATGATGCGACGGCGCATGGGGGCCGCCTCGGCCTGAAGATAGACCGTGCCGATGTGGCGGTCCAGGGCTTCGATGGGGTGGAAAACGTGCAGATGTCCCCCGGAGAAATGAATTCTTGCCCACGGCGGGGGGCTTTCAGGCAATGCCACCGGCCGCTGGTCGCGGAAAAAGCGCCCGATGATACGGCCTTGTTCGTCATAAAGACATGCCGTCACGATGTCGGGATTCTGCCGAAACATGAACAGCGCTTCCTCCGCTTTGCCGGGATTGTCCCATCGCAGCGGATCGGCCAGGGCGGTGGCCGCGTATTTTGCGCTCAACGTACCCCGCTCTTTGAGGGATTGCCGCAGCAACGTGATGTCAAAAGCGAAAAGAAGGATGCATGCCACCATCAACGCCGCTAACGTCGGCGCCATCGCAATCAAGAATAACTTCTGCGAGATGGAGAGTTTTTCAAGAAAACGCAACCGTCTTCCAATCCTTCCGTTTGCTTCACCCATACTGCGCTGTCGAACCGTGCGCGTGCGCCATCGTCGGCGGCGATCACTCGTTTCAGGCCGACGAAGACGCACACAGTGGCTTTGTCCGCGAACACACTATCTTAACCTAAGGGATTTTACCATAAATTTCCATATTCTGCGGGATATTCCGGAGAAACCGCCATCACGGCGCGATGCTGGACTTGACGACCTCTGTCTCACGGCCCAGCACTGCGGACAAGTCCTCACGGGGAAGCGCAGGCGTCACCGATACAATTTCCCTGCGGCCGTCGGGCAATAGAATAAAGGTGTCTTCCGATTTGACGTCGACTGCGGACGGATTCCAAGCGAAGGCCGCGCCGAAAGACACCTCCTCACCGAGAATCTCGCAGGCCCGTTTCGGCCAGAAATCATCCAAGACTGGGAACCGTTCGCCGGGTGCGCCCTTGCAGGTGCGGCCCGCATAACCGGTCGCGCCGCCCTGGTGGTGGTTGTGCCATTCATTTTCCGGGAAACCGAGGCGCTTGTAGGCATCTTGACAGACCGCGAAGACCTCGCCGAGCGTCCGGCCCGGCATTGTCGCTTCCTGCACCAAGGCGTCTACGGCGCAAATGCGGTTGTAGGCGTCTGGAATATGGGATGGGATGTCCCCGGTCTGCTTGAAGCGCGTCATCGAGACGACCAGCCCTTCCCGCAGAAAGCCTCCGACCACCATGACATAGCCCTGCACAGTGCGTTCCTTAAGGCTTCCGGCCACAAGCGGGCCTTGGGTGGGCAAGGGGTGGCGGAACCGGGCAATGCGCTCGTCGGCGGCCACCAGCGCCACGGGGACCTGGCAGCGGCGTTTCGCGCCCTCCGCGATGAGCGTCGCGGCGATATCCGCCTCCGACATGCCTGCGGCTATTTGACTCAGCGTGGCCGTCATGGCTTCTGCGGCGAGTTTTCCCAACCTGCAGTATTTCTCCAGTTCCGTTTCCGTCAGCAGCGCGCGAAGCACGGCAAGCCGCCCATGAACATTCTCGCCCAGCGAACCATCGTCAGACACACACCGCCCGCCAAATTCCCGGCGCGCCACATCGGAGGGCGTATCCTCAAACCAG
>CAZLII010000062.1:0-11588 GCA_964559065.1 uncultured Nitrospirales bacterium
CAATCGTCCCCACGTTCACGTGCGGCTTCGTCCGCTCAAATTTCGCCTTCGCCATTGCTTTGCTCTCCTCCGCGCGCCGCGCGCGCTGCATATCTCCAGCGGTTCGTTATCTATTGTTATCGTTGACGCGCCTGCTTCCGGACGCGTGAAACGTCTCGAATGGAGCCCACGAGCAGAATCGAACTGCTGACCCCTTCCTTACCATGGAAGTGCTCTACCTACTGAGCTACGCGGGCCGGTGTATCTGGAGCGGGAAACGGGGCTCGAACCCGCGACCCTCAGCTTGGAAGGCTGACGCTCTACCAACTGAGCTATTCCCGCCTGCGTGAGAGCCGCACGCCGCGCCTCCAAACACAACAGCGCCATGTGCGGTTCCACCGTAATCGTCAATTATATATGGTGGTGGGTCGTGGATTCGAACCACGGTAGGCGTAAGCCAACGGGTTTACAGCCCGTCCCCTTTAGCCGCTCGGGCAACCCACCAAAGATCAACACATTAGCGCATGTGTTCAGTTCAACTTTTTATGGAGCTGGCGAAGGGAGTCGAACCCCCGACCTGCTGATTACAAGTCAGCTGCTCTACCGACTGAGCTACGCCAGCGGCGCCTTTAACTCTTTTGCTTTCAAACAATTTCTAATATTGCAATACACCAAGAACCATTATTTTCCCGTCTGATTTAGTGTCTCAATATATTTCAGACGGCCATAGTCACATGAAAACAACGGATTTACCTCTGGAATTCGTAACGATACTTTGGGGTTTGTGAGGATTAACGGCAGCATAGCATACGGCGAATAATGAATTCAACAAAACGCCGAGCAACGCATTGGCGAAGTGAATCGTTCCGCCATCGTGTCATACATCATCTATATCTATGTGCTATTTGCGAGGAGCACCCAAACCATAGCGATAAAGACTCGGTGCGGGAATCTCCTTGTGAACTTACAGAAACACCCTGATGTTTTATCCGAGATGATTGGACAGACGCGGGGGCGATTTCTGGGAAAGGCGCGTTTGTGGCGGTTTTTCAGTCGCATTCTATGAACTTTCTGGGGATTCGTATCTTGTTCTGCGCCGAGACGTGTTGTCATCGAGGGACTTCATGCATTTCGCAAATGCGTGGGGCGCTCCTCTGCGGAAAATGAAAAAGGTTGACAACAGGCAAGCGGTATGCTAGCGTGTCGCGCGGAAGGGAATTTGCGCTCAACTCCGTGTGGCGTTTGTACGCCGGGGGGCGGAGTAGGCGGGTTTGGGGTGTTACGACACAGCAACAGCCTCCGGAGGCGCAGTGGCATCCGGGCAAAAGGAAGGAGTGTGTGGGACCATGCGTAACGTAAACAAGTGCGTAGTGTTATTCCTTCTCGTGGCGGTGAGCATGTCGGCGTGGGCCGAGTTGCAGAATGTCACGGTCGGCGGATCAATTCGGATTCGCGGTAATTACATTCGGAACACGTTCACAACGTTTCAGGGGGGCATGCCCGTGCCGGAGCAGCGTTGGTCGCCGGCGAGCGTGTGGAAGCGGCCCATCGGCGGGCGCGGCTTCTTCTCTCCCGTGAATAACGTGATGAGCATCTATGACTGGGATGACCGGGGCGATGACGTGGCGTTTGTGGAGCAGCGCACGCGGCTGCATGTCCGCGCCGATTTTACAGATGACGTATCGGCTTTCATTGAACTGGATTCCTACGACGTGTGGGGAGAGGATTTCCGGTCTGACTATGTGACCGGGGCGGACGCGCGCGCCCGCAGCGTGGACGATGTCGAGATTTTCCAGGCGTATGTCGAGGCGGACCAGATTTACGGCGCGCCCCTGCGCTTGCGCATCGGCCGCCAGGAACTCGCCTTCGGCAGCCAGTGGCTGGTCGGCCCGCGGGACTTCGCTTTTTTCTACACCGGCGCCTCCTTCGATGCGCTGCGCCTGACTTATTCGCATGACCAGTTCACCATTGACGCCTGGGCGAGCAAACTTGCCGAGAATTTCGCCGACATGTTTGAAAACGACATTGATTTCTACGGCATCTACGGCTCCTTCATCGGTCTTGAGGGATTCACCTTCGACGCCTACCTGCTCTACCTGCGCGATGATATTCCCATCCCCAACGCGCCCTTCGGGCTGGCCGGTTACAGCGACACCAACTTCTTCACCGTCGGTCTGCGCGGTGCGATGAACAAATGGAATTTCGACGTGGACGCCGAGGTGGCCTATCAGTTCGGCAGCGCCGACGCCATCGGGGCCACGTTCACCACCTTGCTGGCGGGCGATTCCCGCGCCCATTTCGACAACTGGGGCGCGAAACTCGATGTCGGTTACTCTTTCGACTACAAATGCAGGCCGCGCCTCTTTGCCGGATTCCGCTATTACGGCGGGGAAGACCGGCGCGACATCAGTTTTTGGGACTGGCTCAACCCCTTCCATCGGCCCAGGGCCAGCATGAATTTCAACCGGCTCTTCTCCAATGACATCGCCTGCGGATTCCTGGACCTCAACAACGACGCTTCAAACATGTGGTATGTGCGGGCCGGTTTCAACACCTTCCTCTATGAAAAGTTCCTGATCATCTTCTTCGCCACGCACTACGAGGCGGTCGAACCCTTCCGGCGTCCGCTCAGCGCGAAACTCTGGGGTAACCGCGTGCCGCTCCTGCCCGGCGCAAGTTGGATCACCAAGGAAAATCCGCGTGATCTGGGTTACGACATCGGGCTGTTTACGGAGTATCACTACAGCGAGGACTGGTCTTCGAGTTGGGCTATACCCATCACTTTGTCGGGCCGGGGCTTGAGTACGGCACGTTCAGCCGCTGGAACGGGTTGGCCTACAACGGCGGCACCGGCAAGGACGGCGGGGATTACATCTACGCCGGCACCCGCATCAAGTTCTGACCATTATTCACCAAGACGCGAATCAACCAACTGCGCCCCCGGTTGCCTCCGGGGGCGCAGTCTTGTCTTGGTGCACAACGCCGGCCCCCGCGTTGCGTTTCCTTCTTGTCCGTGTTTGTCTGTGTTCGTCCGTGTGTTTCTTCCACAAAGAAGAGACCTGCGGGGTTTTGGAATACCTCACAGGTCTCAATTGATGTCACTTCCTCAGGCGTCCGTGGGCCGCCCAAAGGTCTCAGTGCGTCAATCGTTGATGATACCCATCAAGCGAGACACCGGCATCGGACCGGGGAAACGAACGAATTCGACGTGACCGTCCATATAAAGGACATTTGCGCCGCCCGGCACGTGGTTGAACTTACCCACATTGTTGCTGACCAGGTCCCACATGACCCAGATATCGCTTTGCGCAACGGAACTTGCCGCCGGATTGTTGATGTCCGTGATGTAGAACCGCTCAATCCCTTCCCGAATTCGGTAGGCCACCTGTTTCTGGTTGGTGAGCAGGCTGTCCGTTTCGATGTCCCGAAACGCCTTTTGAATATCGCCGCTTTCGATTGCATCCAGTGTTTCATAGAATGCGATCAGGATGGAGGGGTCCAATCCTGCGGCCAATACGCCGGCGATTTTCGTGCCCGCAGGCTGCTGGGCCAAGGCCGCCAGCGCGGGATCATTGAAGTCGCCTTCATGACGCATCAGCGCGTCGGGCATCGCCCAGCCCATATACGCATAAGAGGCGGAGTTGAACTTGCAGGGCAGCAACGGCTCGTTCGGATCGCCCTTGGCCCG
The DNA here is from genome assembly GCA_964559065.1 of uncultured Nitrospirales bacterium. Taxonomy (GTDB): domain Bacteria; phylum Hydrogenedentota; class Hydrogenedentia; order Hydrogenedentales; family CAILVY01; genus CALEDJ01. The sequence goes on from CAZLII010000062.1 coordinate 3,668, forward strand.
CCACTTCTGGCCCACGTGATCATCGCCGGAGGAATCCGACGGGCAGATCAAAACATAGGCATCGGTGAGGTATTCAGGATAGACCTGCAAGCCTTCAAAGAAGATGTGTCCCGTCCAGAACCGGTCGCAAAGACCGGAATTGCTTTGTTCCCCGTAGATGGAGATGGACGGCCATTGTTCGCCCGGCGCCTCATTGGCGTACATCTTGAACGCCAGTCCGATTTGTTTCAGGTTGTTCTGGCAACTGGAACGCCGGGCGGCTTCCCGCGCGCGCGCCAGCGCCGGCAGCAGGATCGCCGCCAGAATCCCGATGATGGCGATCACCACCAGCAACTCAATCAAGGTGAATCCTTTGCGTCTCATAATAATACCCTTTCCTGTCTTTTTTCATTCCGGTTTCCCTCACGCATCCACGGCTGCATGAGAAAAACCGCGACGCCGGCAGCGAACTTCAATATCATCGCATTCACGTCCGGCGTCCCCTGAAAAAACTCAACTTTTCCCGCAAGCAGCATTTTGCAGTACTTGCTTCTATTCGTCATTGTAGCCGCCCCATCCCTGCGGATCAAATCAGGGCGCAAAAAACGCTGATGCACTTGCAGAAACGATATCCAAAAACGGGTGATTTGATGGTAAAACAGCGAAAAACAAAAAATGCGCTCTTGAAACAAGCCCCCTGTCGTTCCTGTATGCACCGGACGTTTGCATTGCAGGGACATTGCTGCTAGGCTGCACCGGCGTTCCTACGAAAGCCTTTTTCCAGGTTTGAAATTTCCCGGATCCAATGCCGGCATACCGGAGGGACGATGGACGAATCCTTGATGCCGCTGGTCATCGCTCTTTTTGTGTTGATTGTGGTGGCGATTGCCATTGGGGGGTATCTCCAGGTAAAGCGACGGCGCGACGCGCTGCAAGCGCTCGCCGAGCGCCTGGGAATGACCTTTTCCGCCGCGAAGCGGCCGGATATCGCCAAGCAGTATGCCTTTCTTGATGCGCTCCGCAAGGGAAGCAACCGTTACGCCTATAACATTGTCGAGGGCCAATATCGCAATTATCCCGTGATGTACTTTGACTTTCATTACACCACCACCTCCACGGACGCAAAGGGACGGCGGCAAACGCACCACCACTATTGCAGCATTGTGATGCTCCTTCTGGAGCAATCGTTCCCGGAGTTGCGCATCTATCCCGAAACCTTCTTTTCGCGTATCGGCCAGATGCTGGGCTTCAAGGATATTTCTTTTGAGTCCGTCGAGTTCTCCAAGGCGTTTGTGGTGCGCTCGAAGGACCGCAAGTTCGCCTATGACATCTGCCACCCCCGCATGATGGAATACCTGCTCAATCACCGGGGTCTGTGCCTGGAAATAGAACAGAACTGCCTCGCGCTCGAACACAACAGCCTGATTGGTCCGGAAAAAATAGAATCGCAATTCGATTTACTGTGTGAATTGCGCGCCCTGTTTCCGCAATACCTTTTTGCAGAATAGCGACATCAAGAGATGTGTCCCTGACACTGCAAGGCCGCCGCGCTGCCAGCAGGCGTTTTTCCCTTGGATGGGTGTATAGTATTGACGGGACACAACCGCGCTCACGGGCATTGCGGCGTCGAGAGAAAGCGTCCGCCCGCGTCCTGTGATCGCCCGGGGAGGAACAATGATGAAACGCCAAAGAAGCATCTCACGCCGCCGTTTTTTGGGGAGCAGTCTTGCCGCGACAGGTGCGGCCGCTTTTCCTGCGATCATTCCCGCAACCGCGCTGGGGATGAATAACCGCCCTGCGCCGAGCGAACGGGTGCTTATCGGCGCAATAGGCGTGGGCGATCGCGGGTCGCACCTGCTCGGCGAGGCGCTGCAAAGTCCCGGCGCGCAGGTGGTCGCGGTCTGCGACGTGAAGCGCGACCGCCTGGAGAAGGCCGCAGATACCGTGAACCGGCACTACGAAAATCAGGACTGCGCCGTGTACAACGAGCACGAATTGCTGACGGGGCGCGAGGACATTGACGCGGTGATCGTGGCCTCATGCGACCACTGGCACGTGCTGCACGCGCTGGCGGCGGTGCGCGCCGGCAAAGGCGTCTATCTCGAAAAGCCCATGGGCGTCACCGTCCGGGAAGACCAGGCGCTGCGCGAAGCGGTGCATAAGCACAACGCCGTGTTTCAGTTCGGCACGCAGCAGCGTTCCGACAAAAAATTCCGGCAGGCCTGCGAACTGGTGCGGAATGGCTACATCGGCAAACTGCACACAATTTATGTGTGGGCGCCGCCGAGCGTGGCCGGAGGGCCGACGGAACAGGCCCCCGTACCCGAAACGCTGGACTATGATCGCTGGCTCGGTCCCGCGCCGTTCACCCCCTATACGCTGGAACGCGAGTCCAACAAATGGTGGTGGCATATTTCCGATTACGCGATCGGCTTTATCGCGGGATGGGGCATCCACCCCGTGGACATCGCGTTCTGGGGCGCGGGCGAACTGCTGAGCGCGCCGTGCTGGATTGACGGCGTCGGCCGCTTCCCCACCGAAGGGGTCTGCAACTGCGCCACGGACTGGAAAATCACCTGCGCCTACGACAGCGGCGTCACCGTGGAATTCCGCGCGGAACCCGCGCCCGTGGACTGGCAGCGCCGCTTCCGGGCCGATGCCGGCCACGGCACCGCCTTTGTTGGCGATGAGGGCTGGGTCTGCGTCAGCCGCCGTGAAATCACCACCGAGCCGCAATCTCTGGCCGCCATGACTTTGCCGGATCCCGCGCAGCGCCTCTACGAAAGCCGCCACCATGTGCGCAACTTCGTGGAATGTGTGCGCGAGCAGCGCGCGACGGTCTCGCCCATTGACGAATCCGTGGCCGCAGACGTCTTCTGTCATGCCAGCGACATCGCCATCCGCGCCGCACGGCTGCTGCGTTTCGATCCGCAGCGCGAAGTCTTCCCCGATGATGACGCCGCGAACCAGCGCCTCTCCCGCCCAATGCGCGAACCGTGGAGGATTTTTTAGGCGGGAGGCGGGAGGTCTTCGGTCGAGGCGGTCACTCCAGAACCTTTGGCAGGCTAAAGCCTGTACTCCAGAACCTTTGGCAGGCTAAAGCCTGTACTCCAGAACATTTGTCAGGCTAAAGCCTGTACTCCAGAACTTTGCGTGGGCGTCTCGCGTGTGCTGCGCTGGTCCTAGTCGTTCGGCATGTCCGGTATGTCCGACATGTCTGACATGTCTGACTCGTCCGACCCGCCCGACTTTGCCTGAGTGATACACCCATGCTATGCGCTGCGCACCCCGGCACGCTAAAGCGTGAACAACATACATGCGCTGTTTGCACAGGAGATTTGACGAATACCCTGGCACAGGATTATGCTTTTCCTTGACTTTTCGCGTTTCTGTTTCAATTCCAACGAGTCAACGCCCGCAATCTGGGCGAGGGAGGTTCTTTTTTATGCGAGATGCAAAGATGACGCGGCGTGCATTTCTGGCGGCGACGACGACGACCGCGACGCTGGCCTTCACTGGCTGGGCCGCCAAACCGAACACGGCGCGGGTGATTCCGCGCAGGTTGTCGCCGAACGAAAAACTGAACATCGCCGGGATCGGCGTGGGCGGCATGGGCCGGGGCGACATCATGAATTGCAGGTCGGAGAACATTGTCGCGCTGTGCGATGTGGATTGGAAGAAGGCCGAGGAAACCTTCCACGATCTGCCCGACCCCAAGAAGTACAAGGACTATCGCAAGATGCTGGAGGAGATGGACAAGGAGATTGACGCGGTCACCGTGTCCACCCCCGACCACATGCATGCGCCCGCGGCCTACATGGCGATGATGATGGGCAAACACGTGCGCGTACAGAAGCCGCTCACGCAAACCATCGCGGAAGCGCGGCTGCTCGCCAAGACCGCCAAAGAGACCGGCGTTGTCACGCAGATGGGCAACCAGGGACATGCGGGCGACGGCGTGCGGGAACTGTGCGAGATGATCTGGGCGGGCGCGCTTGGCGAGGTGAAAGAGGCGCATATCTGGACGAACCGTCCGATCTGGCCGCAGGGCATGCCCAAGCCGCTGCCCGGACGCCCCGTCCCCGAAGAACTCGACTGGGACCTGTGGATCGGCGTTGCGCCGGTGCGCCCCTACAACCCGGGCTACGCCCCGTTCAAGTGGCGCGGCTGGTGGGATTTCGGCTGCGGCGCCATCGGCGACATGGCATGCCACATCATGGACCCCGCATTCTGGTCCCTCAAACTGGGCGAAGCCCCGGAATACAGCGTCGAGGTCCTTACCCAGGAGGGCATGACCGAACAAAGCCCGCCGAAAAAATCCATCATCAAGTTCACTTTCCCCGCGCGCGCCGACATGGGGCCGGTGGATGTCTATTGGTATGACGGCGATCACCGGCCGCCGCGCCCCGAAGGCGTGCCCGAAGACCAGAAACTCGGCGACGACGACAATGGATCGCTTTTCATCGGCACGAAGGGCGTGATGACCTCCGGCTGCTACGGCGGCGAATCGCGCCTGCTGCCGGATGAACTCATGCAGGACTACAAGCGCCCCGACCCCACCATCCCGCGCATCCCCGACGGCAACTCCTACGCCAACTGGATCGCGTGCTGCAAGACCGGCCAGCAGGCCTGCTCCGACTTCAGTTACTCGGGTCCTCTCACCGAAGTCGCCAACATGGGCAACGTCGCCCTGCTCGCGGGCGAAAAAATTGTCTTCGACGTCGCATCCATGAAAATCAAGAATAATCGCAGGGCCAATCGCCTGCTCACTAAGAAATACCGCCGGGGCTGGCGCGATATGCCGCTGTGATTACCACAAAAACCGATTGTTTCTTATGAACCCCGCCGATATTTTCGGCGGGGTTTTTTGGCGCGGGGGGGACGCGCCTGCTATACTGCAACCCTTCGACGGGACATTCCCACAACGCGCCGGCCGGCGCAGGAGATCAGATTCATGGCGGATACGGTAAGAGCGACAAATATTACCTGGCATCAGGGCGACATCACACGAGCGGACCGCGAACGCGCCAACGGGCACAAGGGCGCAGTGCTGTGGTTTACGGGGCTGTCCGCCTCTGGAAAATCCACCCTCGCACACGCGGTGGAGAACGCCCTCTTTGAGCGGGGCTGCCGCACCTATGTGCTGGATGGGGATAACATCCGCCACGGGCTGAACAAAGACTTGGGCTTTTCGCCGGAAGACCGTGAGGAAAACATCCGACGCATCGGAGAGGTGGCGAAACTCTTCGCGGATGCCGGAGTGATTGCGATGACGGCGTTTATCTCGCCGTACCGCGCGGACCGGGACAAGGCGCGGGTCATCAGCGCGGACTCATTCATCGAGGTATACGTCAAATGCGATCTGGCCGTGTGCGAACAGCGCGACCCGAAAGGGTTGTACAAAAAAGCCCGGGCCGGGGAGATTCCCGAATTCACGGGCATCTCCGCACCCTATGAAGAGCCGGAGCACCCGGAACTGGTCATTGACACCTCCACGGAGCCGCTCGAAGTCTCAGCAAAGCGGGTCATTGACTACCTGGAATCACGGGGCGTTTTCAACGTGGCGTAGCCCACCCATTGGTTCGTGCCATGCGCCGGCATTTCGTAATCGCCTGATGAACAGCGCATTACTCGTCGCATAAGGCGCAGTGACCACAAACGTGATAAGTGCTTGCTACGATATTGAACCATAGATTCTGTGCATTCGACTGCATCCCGTGGCAGAAAATGCTCTTTTTTCAACCAGGCCACCCACGAAAAGAAGATAACGGCCCCAGCGTTTGCTCTGCAATCTTTGCAGGGGCGGATGGGGGGTGTGCCATTTTTGCAGGACGTCCCGTGTGCCCGGTTTTCACCCCGCAGCGCTGCTTATTTTATTTCAAGACTCTCCAGATATGCCTGCAACGCAAGGGTTTGGCGGGCATGACGGAGATGTCCGTCGCACGGATAATGCGTTTTGGGGCGCTTGGCATGGTTCTGGCCACTCTATAGGCGCCGCGCGACGTTGCGCGGCAGACAATCGAAAGCGCAAAATAGCCCGTGAAGGGCTGAGAAAGGAGTTGGTCATGAACACCAGGAAAATGCTCACCCTGATGACAATGGCATGGCTGTTGACCGGAATGCTTGCAGTCGCGCAGGCGCAGAGGCCGCTTGCGGCGAATGTCAATCAAACCACGCCGATACCGCGCGGCGGATTCGTTGACGCGGACGGCGACGGCATTTGCGACAACTTCGTGGATGCAGACGGCGACGGCGTATGCGATTTGTGGCCGTGCGGCAATGCGCCCGGCCGGGGTTTCGGCATGGGCCAGGGCAAAGGCCAGCGGCTCGGACTGGGCCAGGGCCGGGGTTTCGGCCAGGGCCAGGGTCTGGGCGCGTGCCCGAACTTTGCGGATGCGGACGGCAGCGGCATCTGTGACAACTTCGTGGATGCGGATGGCGACGGCATCTGCGACCATCGCCCTGCGCAATGTGCGCGGCGGGGCGCCGGGATGGCCCAAGGGCAGCGCGCCTATGGCCGCTGGCAGGGCCGGGGCAACAGCCCGAACTTTGTGGACGCCAACGGCGACGGCATCTGTGACAACTTTGTGGATGCCGATGGCGATGGCATCAATGATCGCTTTGTGGATGCCGACGGCGATGGTATCTGCGACAACCGTCCCGCGTGGTGCGCCAACCGCACGCCGGGCCGCCGCCAAGGCCAGGGACTCGGCTTGCGGCAGGGCGTCGGTCGCGCCCCAGGCATGGGCCAGGGCTTGGGCTATGGCCAGGGCCAGGGTCAGGGCCAGGGCTTGGGTCAAGGCCAGGGCTTGGGCTATGGTCAGGGCCAGGGACTTGGACGCGGCCTGCGGAATGCGCCGCAAGGCGCCGGCAATGTGGCGCGATAACTCAGGAACACCCCGCTGAATGATCGCAGCAACAGAGAGACGGCTCGCCGCACTACGGCGGGCCGTCTCGCATTTTTTCGGGGACACCTCGGCAAGAATATCCGCAATTGTCTGGGGGGCGCTGGTATTAATTATCGGCGCCGCGCTGGTGTTCTACGCCTACCGTAGCGCGGCGCAGCGGCAGCAACGCCTGCTGGAGGAACGCGCGGACCTGATCCTGGACGTGGTGCAAAGCGCCGTCAGCGCCCACCTCCGCAACAACCGCTATCATCCCGAACGCCTGGTTGAAATACTGGAAGGCATTGCGGGCGCGCCCGGCGTGTTGTCCGTGCGGATTCAGACGCAGGACGGACAAAACATCGTTGACGCGGCGGCGCCCGATCAAACGGGAGAGCACCCGGACCCTGTTGCCGCGTTCATGTGGATGCGTGTGGTTCCATTGCAGGAAATGGCGTTTCCCATGGGACGGCGCGGCGGTCCACGCGGCCCGCAGGAACATAGCGGATGGATGATGATGCCGCTTGGACCGCACCGAATTTCCGTGCTGTTGGACCGCTCGGAATATCAGGAGGGCATCATTACCGCCCGGCGCTATGCCGTTATTGGGTGGTTGCTGATTGTGCTGGCGGGTCTGCTCGGGTCGCAGGTTATTCTGGCGCGCCGCCGACACGCCGCCCTGCAAACGGAACTGGCCATCGCCGGGGAGCGAACCGCCCATCTGGAAAAACTGTCGCGCATGGGCGCGGGACTGGCGCACGAAACCAAGAACCCCCTGAGCGTTGTCCGGGGCATGGCGCAGCGCATCGAGGAAAGCGCGGACACGCCCGAAGACATCCGCGCATGCGCCCGGCACATTGTGGATGAAAGCGACCAGGTCGTTGGCCGGATTGACGCATTTCTGCGGCTTTCCCGCCCCAAAGCGCCCAAACCGGAAGCGATTCGCCTGGACGCCTTTCTCGACAATCTCGTGGCAATCCTTCGTCACGAAGCGGCGGACCGGGGCGTCCGCCTGGAACTCGATGCGCCGGAAATCAGCATCCACGCTGACCCGGAAC
>CAZLII010000063.1:0-11523 GCA_964559065.1 uncultured Nitrospirales bacterium
GTCGCCCTCACCCGCGTCTTCGCCTTCACCCTCACCTTCGCCGCCTTCGCCTTCACCTTCCGGCTCTACCGGAAGGGCATTTGCCATGATGATGTGGACTGGATTCTCTCCGCCTGTGAAGGTGATGGGCTGAACGAAGAATCCCGGAACTGCAGCGCAGAACCGGACTACGACTTCGTGGCTCGCGCCGGGCGCAATGTTGTAGAGGAATCCTGTTGTGAGTATAAACGGCGGCTCAGTGCTTGCCGCGCCGATGATCGGCTCCTCGGTGTTGTTGGTCAGGGTGAATACACCGTTGACGCAGTCACCGACAAAAACCGCGCCAAGGTCCAGAATGGGCGGCACAACCTGGAGATCGGGAATTATTTCCCCTTCACCCTCGCCTTCGCCCTCCCCGATTGCTTCATAGCAGGGCGGGTAGCAGCCGCCGCCGTTGTAGGCGACGCTGTCGTCAATGGCGGCCAGCACGAAGTTCAACAGGTCGCCGGGACCGCTCACGAAGGCGCGGTATTCGGCGAGGTTGCACACGCCGTCGAGGTCCGCGTCGCCGTAACTGGCCAGATATAGTTCGGCGGAACGGTCATAGCCGCTGAGGTCCATGTCCGCGCCAAGCCCGGTAAGGACTATGGCGAGCGTGTTCAAAACCCCGGCCTCGCCGATGGTCAGCGAACCTGTAATGAAGGTCCGGAGCACATTTCTCGGCATGATGGTGAAGACGACGGGGTTCACCGTGTTCAGCCTTGCGTCTGCCAACGCGTCATTGGCGTCCCAGGCGGCGCGCACGCAGCAGTGCGTGGGCACAACGGGCGTCGCGAGCACCCTGTCCAGCAGGTACGCCTGGGCGGCATCCACCATGCTGTTGCCGGTGAAATCAACGGTGAAGGGGTCGGCGCCCCGATGATCGTAAATCACGATGGTGGCGTTCAGCATGCCCGCGCTGATGCCCGGTCCTTCGCAGACAATATCGCATGGCTGCGGGCATTCGGGCGGGGGCTCGCCTTCCCCTTCGCCTTCGCCTTCCCCTTCGCCTTCGCCGCCAAGACACGGCGCATATGCGCTCAGGTTGCTTGCCGTGAAGTCCTCCGGCACGCCGCCGCCCCAGGACAGCCCCGCCAATCCGTCGAACATCTGGAGGCTGAGCCAGGTGATGACGATGCGGCCGTCATAGAACATCTCTATCTGGAAACTTGCGGTGTCTCCGGTGAAATTCATGTCCACCCGCACCTGGTCCCAGGTTACCACCGCGCGGTCCGGCAGTTGCGCCCAGGAAATCGCGCCGCCGTCCTGCGGCTTAAGGTCGTCAAACATGCCGGAGATGCGCGGCAGTCGGAAATGGTTGTCATAGGTTTCCGACTTCGCCGTGTCCCCTTGGGTGAAGGTGATGTAGCCGTTGCTGCCGACATAGAAGGTGTCGTATTCCACGCCATAGAGCCAGACGGACTTGCCGCCGCTCAACGTGATTTCCGCAAAGGCGTCGTCACCCAACGGCAGCGGCGTGTGCCCCGCCGGGTCTGTACCGTATGCCGTGGCCGGGTCTATGCACGCGGTGTAGCGGTTGCTGGTCATGCTCGGCGCAAACTGAATCCGCTTGTAACTCAGATCGTTGTTGACAATGAAGCGCTCAGTGAACCAGTCCGTCACGTCGCCCTGGCTGGGCGTGCCGGAAAAGTTCAACTCGGCGTCATTGAACGGCAGGTCCAGCGGCCCTTCATACGGCGCCCAGGGGATTGTGAAAAGCGGCAGATCGAACCGCATGCTGAATACTTTGATGTAAAGCGCCGGGAAGAAGTCCAGCGTAATCGTCAATTCAGCGTTTTCGTCGTAGGTGGCCAGTTCCTGGTAACCCTCTTCGGGCACGATCACATCAATTTCCTGGCCTTCTTCCGTGAAGATGCAGCCGTCGGTAACGCGAATGGCGTCGCAGGTCATCGCGCCGTCCGCCGCGATGGAAACATCCACGGACGCCCCGCCGCTGAGCGGAATCCAACTCAGCCAGTCCGGGATGTCCACCTGACCCAGGATCAGGGCGACAATATCCACGGAAAACAGGTTCCGCCGGGGCGTCACGTCATGGAGGGTGGACACGGAATCCAGGAGATAGGTCTCGAACGTGTCATAGGCGGTGGTGCGCAGATCGAAGTTGGGAATGTAGGGGATGTCGAACTGAATCGGATTGATGCCGATGAATCCGAGATCAATCGCGGCCTTGGTGAACAATTCCGCGCCGAAATCATAGCCCCAACTGCCTGCAGCCGCGCCGGGTTTCAGAATCTCGTCAACCAGCCAGAAGTAACCCTGCACGTTGCCCATGTAGGTGTACGCCGCCACGGCCCGCAGCCGAACCTGCAATACGAAACCGCCCGGTTCTTCCATGCCGCCTCCGGGCCACCACCCGGAATCCATGCCCACATTGAAACCCTGCGCCGGGGCGGTGAATTGCACCAGTTGATTCTGCGCCGCCTTTGCGGGATCGCCCCACGCGCTGACCGCCGCCGGTTCCAGCGTGGTTTCAAGCGTCGGACCCAGTGGCGTATCGTCGGCGGGCGCAATGGCCGCCGCGCCACGATCAAAAACCTGGATAATGCTGCTGCCCGTGGCAAAATCAATCCGAATTACAGTGGGTTGCACGCCCGCAGCCGTCTTTTCCTCCAGCCGCCGTTCCACGTAAAGTTCCTCGCCTTTCAGAAACACCACCGTTTCAAAAGGCGCAGCGCCCACTGACCTTGGCGCCCGCCACACGGTCTTCAAATCTCCCTCTTCCAACACCGCCTCTTTGGAGCCATCGGCCTGACGGATGGTTTTGGCCGCCCCCTGCTTCATCTCGTAATCCACCCGGCTCATCGAAGTAAAGCCGGGACATCCCACGCCGGGGGCGCCCATCCGCAGAATCTGGCGATCCAAGGCGCCGCCCGCCTGGAAATGCAACGATTCCGCCGCACCCATCTCCTGTGCGATGGCAATCAGCGCCTCATCTGACAAGGCCGCCCCGCCGTCCACCAATGCGGTATAAACCATCGTATCCGCCGCCGCGGCCGGAATCCCCGCCAGCACCAGCAATGCCGCCAATCCCAGCACCCGCAGCCTGCCATGTCTTATCACACCAGAAAAACACATAATAGTACCTCCGAAAGAAAATTCTATGGGACCAATCTGACTTGGCATGATTATACCCCGCCTTTCACACGCCCCCTGCACTCTTCACGTTGAGTCGCACGGCCGTTCCCTGCTTACGCCTTTGTCGTTACCCAAAGCGTAACAGAAAAGTCCGCTTTTGTCAATGGAATTGCCGCCTGAACCAGTTGCAAAATGAGGGCTTTGAGCCCTCGTCTTACCCAAAATCCAAGGTGTTTGCGCAATGTTCAGGGCGAAAAGCATTATGTGACGATCTTTTGAGGTGGTAAATATGTGAATTTCCCAACGCATCAAACTTACAGAGGATGGGCGCAGGGAAGCGAAATCCACCATATTCCCCTCGTGACTTCGCTGAAGCGCTGCCACGAGCCGTCAGGAATCCGCGGTGTCCCATCCCACCCCAATCCGCACGTAATAGAGGCTGGCATCAATGTGTTTCTCAGAAAAGCCACGCAACGCGGAATCATTTTATGGATATGCGTTTCGAGCACAAGCGCACGTATCTCTTGTTCAAAAAGCCAAATGCGGATGCGGCAAGATGCCGCGTCTACATTGACGGAAGAGTAGACGCGGCATCCTGCTGCGTTCCTTACGTGCGGATTTGGGTCCTACAAATTCTTTTGAAAAGGTCGTAGAAACCTGCTAAAGTACTTCCTTTTCAAGTCCTTTCCAATGGACTGCCGGCCTATTCCGCTTTATCAAAGGATATGGTCTTGAAGTGTTTTTATTCTCGGACGAAAAGGAGCATTGCTGTGCCGACCTATACATACACCTGCCGCAAATGCGGCCATCAATTTGATCTTTTCCATTCGATCACCGCGACGCTCCGTGTGAAATGCGAACGGTGTAAGGGGCCGTGCGATCGGCTGCTAGGCGCCGGGGCGGGCATTATTTTCAAGGGCAGCGGCTTTTACGAAACGGATTACAAGAACAAGAAGGGCGCGCCGCCGGACAAGGGCGCGGCATCGAAAGCGACGGCAAAATCCGAGGGCGCATCGGACGTAAAGCCTGCGGCGAAATCAGAGAGCAAACCGGCGAAAGCGGCGGCCAACGATTGAGTTGCGGCAGCCCGCACTGCGCATAGGCATGGGAATAATTATTCCTGACCCGTAAAGTGGAGGAAGCATTGACAATGAACACCGCCGAAATTCAGGCCCTGAACGACGCCCATATCATCAACACCTATGGCGCGCGAAAACTGGCGATCGCCCGAGGCGAAGGCGCGACGCTCTGGGATGCGGACGGCAGGGAGTACCTGGATTGTTTCGCGGGGATTGCCGTGTGCAATCTGGGGCATTGTCATCCTGCGGTGACGGCGGCCATTCGCGAACAGGCGGGTAAACTGCTGCATGTGTCGAATCTGTATTACATTGAGCAGCAGGCGCGTCTGGCGCAGTTGTTGTCGCGGCACTGCTTTGCGCAGAAATGGTTCTTCTGCAATGGCGGCGCGGAGGCGAACGAGGCGGCCATCAAGATCACGCGACGGTACTGGGCGCAAAAGGGAACGCCGAAGCCGCACATCGTCACGGCGGACCAGTCGTTCCATGGGCGCACCATGGCCACCATCACCGCGACGGGACAGCCGAAGTATCACCAGGGTTTCGAGCCGATGGTGCCGGGCTTCCGTTATGTGCCGTTCAATGATCTGGCGGCGCTGGAAGCGGCCGTTACGCCGGAAGTCGGCGCGGTGATGATCGAGCCGATCCAGGGCGAGGGCGGTGTGCGCATGCCCGCTGACGGGTATCTCCGCGCAGTGCGCGATTTGTGCGACGCCCGGGGGATTCTCCTGATTTTCGATGAGGTGCAGACCGGTCTCGGCCGGACCGGCCCCCTCTTCGCGCACCAGGATTTCGGCGTTCAGCCCGACATCATGACGCTGGCGAAGGGGCTGGCGAACGGCGTGCCCATCGGCGCGATGGGATGCACCGACGAAGTGGCGCAGGGCTTCAGCCCCGGCGCGCATGCCTGCACCTTTGGCGGCAACCCGCTGAGTTGCGCGGCGGCCATCGCCACGCTGGAAACGCTCACAAGCCCCGGCTTTTTGGAATGCGCAAATGAGGTGGGCGATTCATTCATGGGGCAATTGAAGGCGCTCGCGGCAGACCATCCGCAAATCGTCGAGGTGCGCGGCAAGGGGCTGATGATTGGCGTGGAATTCAAAGAGGCCGTCGCGCCGCTGATCACGCGCATGATCGAATCGGGCATCATCTGCGGGCCGGCGGGACCGAATGTGCTGCGCTTTCTGCCGCCGCTCATTGTCACGGAAGAACAGATGGATCGTGTCGTATCGGTGCTGGTCGCCTGCCTGGGAGAACTGGGATGGTAAAAGATTTCATCTGCCTCCTGGATTATTCGTCCGAAGAAATTCTGGGCCTTCTCGACTTTGCGGACGAACTGAAACGGGAACACAAGGCGGGCGCGGCACGGCCGCTGCTGGCGGGCAAGGTGCTTGCCATGATTTTTGAAAAGCCCAGCCTGCGCACCCGCCTGACTTTCCAGATCGGCATGTTTCAACTCGGCGGCTTCGGCGCACTCATTGATACGCGGCTGGGCGAGCGCGAATCCGTGCCGGATGTCGCCCGCAACCTTGAACGCTGGGCCGACGGGATCATGGCGCGCACCTTCCGACACAGCGACCTGCTCGTCCTGGCCGAGCACGCCGCCGTGCCCGTCATCAATGCGCTGACGGACAAACTGCACCCCTGTCAGATTCTCGCCGACAGCCAGACCCTGCGTGAGCATCTCGGCCCCGATTTCAGCAGCATGAAACTCGCTTTCGTGGGCGACGGCAACAACGTCTTCAATTCCTGGCTCAGTTTCGCGGCGCGGCTGCCGCTGAACGTCTCCCTTGTCTGCCCGCCCGGCTATGAGTGCGACGCGGAAATTCTGGCGCGGGCGCGCGAAACGGCTAAAGGACGAATTGAAATCACACATGATCTGGAAGCGGGATTGAAAGATGCCGACGCCGTCTATACCGACGTGTGGGCGAGCATGGGCCAGGAGGATGAGGCGTCGGAACGCGAGCGGGCCTTTGCGCCTTACCAGGTGAACGCCCGCGTCATGGCGATGGCGCGCCCCGGCGCGCTGTTCATGCACTGCCTGCCCGCGCACCGGGGCAGCGAAGTCACCGATGATGTCATTGACGCGCCGACCTCCGTCGTCTTCGATCAGGCGGAAAACCGGCTTCACGCGCAAAAGGCCGTGCTGGCCACGCTGATGCGATGAGCGCCGCGCGGCGACAATCGCATGCTAAAGCATGAACAACATACATTGGCTGAAGGACGCGCGGCGGCAATCGCATGCTGAAGCATGAACAACATACATTGGCTGAGCGCCGCCAAGGCATAGACAGAAACACAACACGCCTCCGGGCGTCAAGATAAGGATGCACCCCATCATGGCAGAGAACATCAGGAAAATCGTCCTGGCCTATTCCGGCGGACTTGACACCTCCATCATTCTGAAATGGCTTCAGGAAACGTACAAGGCGGAGGTTATTGCCTTCATCGCCGACATCGGCCAGGGCGAAGAAACCGAACCGGCGCGTGAAAAAGCCCTCGCCACCGGCGCGTCGCAGGTGATTGTCAAGGACCTCAGGCGGGAATTCGTGCGGGATTTCGTCTTTCCCGCCATGCGCGCCAACGCGATCTACGAGGGCGGCTACCTGCTGGGTACCAGCGTCGCGCGCCCGCTCATCGCCAAGGCGCAGATGGAGGTCTATCGCGACACCTCCGCCGACGCCGTGTCGCATGGCGCGACAGGCAAGGGCAACGACCAGGTGCGCTTCGAACTCACCTGCATGGCCATTGACCCCAACGTCCGCATCATCGCGCCGTGGCGCGATCCGAAGTGGACGCTCAACAGCCGCGAGAAGATGATCGCCTACGCGCAACAGCACGCCATCCCCGTGCCGGTGAGCAAGGCCAAGCCCTATTCCTCCGACCGCAACCTGCTGCACATCTCCTTCGAGGGCGGCATCCTCGAAGACCCCTGGGCCGAGGCCCCGGAGGACATGTTCGTGCTGTCGGTGGACCCGCGCGAAGCGCCGGACAAGCCCACCCATGTCGAGGTCGCATTTGAGGAAGGCTGGCCCGTCGCCGTGGACGGTGACCGCCTGCCGCCCGAAGCGCTGCTCGCTCGCCTCAACGAACTCGGCGGCGCGAACGGCGTCGGCCGCGTGGATATCGTCGAGAACCGCTTCGTCGGGATGAAATCGCGCGGGGTCTATGAGACTCCCGGCGGCACGATCCTCTACGCCGCGCACCGCGCCGTGGAATCCATCACCATGGACCGCGAGGTCATGCTTCAGCGCGACCAGTTGTCGCCGAAAGTCGCCCAACTCATCTACAACGGCTTCTGGTATTCCCCGGAAATGGAGGCGCTCACGGCCTTCGTGGACAAGAGCCAGGAAAACGTCACCGGCGTCGCGCGCCTGCGCCTCTACAAGGGCCACTGCATGGTCGTCGGGCGCCGCGCCGAGAAGTCCCTCTTTGACCCGCGCATCTGCACCTTTGATGAGGACGAAGGCGCCTACGACCAATCGGACGCCACCGGCTTCATCCGGCTCAACGCCCTGCGCCTCCGCGTCCGCAACAACGTCGGCTTCTTCAAGGGGGCGTAGGCAAGGCACTACGCCGGTCTCGAAAAAGTGCGCATAAAGGTGTGGCAAGGCGAGGGGTAATTTGTTTTTTTTCGGGATGTTGTGGTATATACAGGCAGTCAGAACTGAATTTTCAGGTGGAAAGAACCCATGCAAGCGATACGAACGACAAAGCGCGGAATGACGTGGCGCACCGTAGGCGCGATGTTTACGGTGAACCATCGAATTCCATCGCGGGTTCTTCCCCTGGGGCGAGAAACGATGAGGTAATGTAAGCCCAAATATACGGCACACTTACCGCCGCAGGCAGAACCCGAAAGCCTGCGGCGGTTTTCGTTTACTTGTGCGCCCGGCGGCGCGCCTGTGGCAAGAAAACAGGAAAAAGGAACAGCGACCATGATGAAGAAGCACATGACCACGCGAATTGCGCGCGGCGCGGCGTTTGGACGCGTACGCGCCATGGCGGCGGATGACATTTCGGCGATGGGTTTGAGGCAGCGACTATCAGGAGTTTACGACAATGGCACAGTTCAACCCGGTATTCTGGGAAATCCCGACCGATGTTGCCGCGCTTGACCGGGTTCCGGCGAGCGCGGGTTTGTGGTACGAGACCGACGTGGATCGGCAACGGCGCGGGGCGTTTCAGGACTTCTTTCGCGCGGTAAGCCCGGCGGTGCATTCATTGATTGACGCGAAACTGACCGGACGCCAGCGGGAAGTCGTGAAACTATACTATTACTATGGCAAGACTCAGGAAGACATCGCCGCCATTCTCAATCTGACGCAGTCCACCGTCAGCCGGCACCTCTTCGGCACGGCGCGGGACGGGAAGAAGGTCGGCGGCGCGATTCCCAAATTGCGCAAGGCGATTGATTCCGCGAAAAGCCCTGAAATCAACGCCGCCCTGGACACGCTTCAGGAGGCCCTGACGCAGGCCGTATAGGTCCGCGGAAATTTGTCGCGATTGGTTGGCGTTTATGCCAAAGATGAAACTGTGGCGGTAGATAGGTTATAATATCGGTGGATGGGGATGCCTTCGGGGTCACGCACGAAGCCGTCCAAACATCCAAATTCGAGGAAGGTTTGAAAATTGCTTGACAATCTTCGCGAATTGTGGTTAAATGTCCGTTATAGGATTGGAAACGGACCTGAGGGATATGTCTCGTTTTTTTGGGTGTGCGTGCAGCAAGAAGGAGAAGCGATGATGAAGAAAATGCTAATGCTGGTGATGGTGAGTGTGCTGGTGGGCGCTGGGGCGCCCGCAACAGCCGCCATAGACTGGGAGGACATGTCGTGGTGGGGCAACACGGGCGCGACGCCGGACCCTGTTCCGGATGATCTCGGCCGTTCCGGCTCCTGGTGGTTTCCGACAGACCCGGCTTCCAACGTGGATGATCAGGAACTATGGGGTAACCGGGGCGTAGTGTATTTCATTAAGGCGGAAGCGCCTGAAACGCCTGCGCCGCCGCCGCCTCCACCGCCGCCTCCGCCTCCGCCTCCGCCCGAACCGCCCAAGGTGCAGCGCACGGCGATTATTCTGAACAACGTGCTCTTCGGCTTTGACCAGTCCGTGTTGACGGCGCAAGGCAAGGCGGAAATTGACAAGTTGATTACCGAGATGAAGAAGTATCCGAAGGATACGGTGATCATCGAAGGGCACACGTGCACCATCGGTACGGCGGAATACAACATAGGCCTTGGCCAGCGCCGCGCGAACGCCGTGAGGGCGTACATGGTGCAGAGCGGGATCGCAGAAAGCCGCATCCAGACGGTGAGTTACGGCGAAGAACGTCCGGCGGTGCCCAATGACACACCCGCCAACCGCGCCTTGAACCGTCGTGCGGAATTCAAGATCACGTTGGTGGACTGAGATCGAAACGGCCCAATCGAGGGCATTGGTTTGGGAATGGATGCTGCGGCCCCGGCGTCGTGACGCTGGGGCCGCGTTTTTCATTCCGTCGGAATCGCGGCATGATTGAGGGCGATAACACGCACAAGGCTTCCCAATCAGGGGACCGCACCGCGCTGACAGCGCTGCTCGACACCTATCTCGAAGCCGCCGTTTTCGAAGCGGGCCTCGCCGACAAGACGGTCGCCGCATATGCCGGGGACCTGCGGTGTTACCTGGATTTCCTGGAAGAAAACGGCATCGGGGTCGCCGG
Organism: uncultured Nitrospirales bacterium; assembly: GCA_964559065.1. Lineage (GTDB taxonomy): Bacteria > Hydrogenedentota > Hydrogenedentia > Hydrogenedentales > CAILVY01 > CALEDJ01. The sequence continues at coordinate 9,895 of CAZLII010000063.1, forward strand.
CGACATTGTCCGGGAGGATATTCTTGACCATGTGGGCTTTCTCGTGGCACAGGGGTTGACGCCGCGTTCCATCACGCGCAAGATCAGCGCCATTCGCCGTTTCCACCGCTTCCTGCACGACGAGGGACTTGCCCCTGCAAACCCCGCCGCCGATTTCGACTCTCCCCGACTGATGAAACGCCTCCCGCGCGCGCTCACGGGCGAGGAAGTCGAACGCCTGATCGCCGCGCCCGAAAATGATCCGGAAGACGGTGTGCGCGACGCGGCCATCCTCGAACTGTTTTACTCCTGCGGCCTGCGCATCTCCGAACTCGCCGCGCTCGCCGTGCGCGACGTGGCGTTGGAGGAAAGCGCCGTGCGCGTGCGCGGCAAGGGCGGCAAGGTCCGCCTCGCGCCCATGGGCGAGCGCGCCATCCGCAAGACCGCCGCGTGGTTGCGCCGCCGCGAGGAACTCAAGCCCCGCGACGACGCGCTGTTCCTGTCGCGGCGGGGCCGGCGCATGGGCCGAACATCGGTGTGGACGGTGGTGAAGCGCCACGCGCGCGCCGCCAACATCCGGCAGAACGTCACACCGCACATGCTGCGTCATTCCTTTGCCACGCATCTGCTCGACAACGGCGCCGACCTGCGCGCCGTGCAGGAAATGCTCGGCCACGCCGACATCAGCACGACACAGATTTACACCCACGTCAGCGTCGAGCGCCTCGGGCGCGCGCATAAGCAGTTTCACCCCAGGGCATGAAAAACATTGAGGAAATCGCCATGAACGAAAACGTCAAGCGGGCTGCCGTGCGGTTTGTGCTGTTTGCCCTGCTGGGGCTGCTGCTGGAAGTGTTCTTCACCGCATCGGGATCGCTGTTGCGGGGCAACTGGAACATGCGCGGCAATACGTCGCCGTGGATGATGCTGGATTATGGGCTGCTCGGCGTGCTGGTGCTGCCCATTTCAGGACGGCTGAAAGCGTGGCATTGGCCGTTGGTCGCCCGCGCCGTCGTGTATATGCTCTTGATCTTTCTCGTCGAATACGTTTCCGGGATGATCTTCACCCACCTTCTCGGTTTGCGCATCTGGGATTACAGTCACCTGCGCCATAACCTGCACGGGCAGATCGTGCTGTCTTACGCGCCGTTCTGGTTTCTCCTCGGCCTGTTTGTCGAGTATCTTCACAGAAAGATTGACGCCTTTGCGGTTGTGCTGCTGCGCGGCGTCACGGTGGAAGATTTGGACCGGCTGCGGTAGCGGGTCGGTCGGACGAGTCGGACAGATCGGACAGATCGGACGGATCAGACGTGTCGGACGAACCGGGGAGGGGGGCGCGATACGAAAAAGAAGCGCCAGTGTTGTCCAAAATAAGTCGTTAAGTAATTCAAAGGCTATGCCCAGAACCTTTGGAAAATCCTGTTGAATCAAGATAATGTCAAAGGCATTTCCCATGCGCAAACCTGCCCGCTGGGAATTCCTGACACGTCATTGGCCCTTGTTCCAAGGTGTCCGGTTATGATCCCCTCACCCCACCCCTCTCCCAGAGGGAGAGGGAGTTTATGACGAAACCTGAGGGATGCTGTTGCTCCCTCTCCCTCTGGGAGAGGGGTGGGGTGAGGGGGACTGATCAACAAAATAGAAGGCTTT
>CAZLII010000064.1:0-11498 GCA_964559065.1 uncultured Nitrospirales bacterium
AAGCGCGGTGCTCACAGGACGGCCGCGCAAATGAGGAGGATGGGGACATGAGAGCGAAGGGTGTGTTGGGTTTGTTTGTCGCTATCAGTATGATTGCGGCCGAGGCTCATGGGGATCTCTTGAACAAGGCGAGGGGAAAGGCCAAAGAAGCCATCCAAGAAGCCACTGGAGAAAAGCCACAAGCCCCTGGCGCACCGTCTGGGCAGGGCGGTGCTTTGGCCGAGGCGGCCGCCCTGAGCACCTCAGGCGCTGTTGGGGGAAGCGGCAAGCACCCTGGCCCGAGTACTGAAAAGCGTGAGTATTATCCCAGTGTGTCGTATGCCACTGTCCTGGATGGCGTCACCGTGCATTACAAGCAGCACAAATTCGCGTTGAACAACATCCAGGCCACATTCATCGAAGACGGTGCTACGGGCTACATCATTCTCCGCACAGCAGATGGGGCAGCGTTGTACCGTTACGATTTCCGCGCTCAGCCTGTCAAGAAGCCCTACACCCTGCTCGAGATCATGGGAACATTCGACTTGCGCACAGGAGAAAAACTCAGCGGGGGCAGCATGCAGGCGTCACTCGACGGTCCAGACGCATATGTGCTTGATTTCTATCTCCCCACAGAGCATTTCTACACATTCCCATTCACCGTGGACGTTATCGGGAGTGATGACCCCTTCGCGGGTGACAACTGGTGGGTCACTTCGGGGGACTGGCTCGATTGGGGCTATCTCATGATTCCCGAGGCGGACCCCGAAAAGAACCTGTACTGGAAGATGTGGATGCGCCGCAAGGACAAGGGCGCGACAACCAGGCTCAAAGAGGATGTCAAGGTGCGGGTCGAGGTTCAGGGTCCTGGAGGACTGCTATGCGTGTCGCGCGATGCGACGCGTTCGATGGGTCCTGCCTGGGAACGGTGGGAGTTCGACATGGCCCATCCCTCGGAAGGCACGACAACATGGGGCGAATATTTCAAAGCCAAGAATCTCCTCGCGAAAGATGGCGACTACACCCTGACCGTTAAAATGAATGAGGCCCTGTACGGCACATGGAAATTCTCGGTGGCGGAAGGCAAACTCCAGCACAAAGGACGTACCATGCGCGCCGAAACGGACCCGCTGCGATTCATCGAGGGGGGGCGTGTCGCCTGGTGGTATTGCCGTGAGTGACGCTGCCGTACAGAACACTGCGGCAGAATGCCAAGTTCTGAAGGATGGGAATAAGGAGATTCGAGGCATTCCCGCGCATTTTCCGCAATGATAATGGCAAGGCCAGTATTGAAGTCGGTGGTGATGCGTCTATATTCTACTGGCTAACGCGCCCGCGATGGGTGCGAGTTTCGATCAAAAACTTCGGTTGGATAATGACCTGTTGCACAACTGAAAAGAAGGGAGTTTCATGCATGATGAAAGCAAACTATGCGATTCCATTGACCGTGATGCTGGCCTGCGGGATGCCGTATGCCATGGGGCAGACCACGGACCTGGGGCAGTTGTGCGTGCTCAAAGACGCCGAAACGCGGTCCATCAGCCCCGAAAACTTCACAGGGGAAAAGGGCAAGGGCGGCATGGCGACCCTGGAGGAAGGCAGCGCGGCGCGCGCAGCGCGCGAGTTGGGACAGGGCTGGAAAGTGAACCCATATGTGGTCATTGAACCGGAAACGACTTTCACCCTCGGCGAAATTGAGGGATCAGGGGTCATCAATCACATCTGGATGACGCCGGTGGGAAATTACCGGCTGATGATCTTGCGTTTTTACTGGGACGACGAGACGGAGCCGTCGGTGGAAGTGCCGGTGGGCGATTTTTTCGCGGCGGGATGGGGCATGGGCAAGGAGCCCCGCATCACTTCGCTCGCCGTGTGTGTCAATCCGCGCAGCGGTTTGAATTCCTATTGGCAGATGCCGTTTCGCAAGAAATGCCGGGTGACCATGGAGAATCAGGGCGAGAAGCGGGCCACGGTGTATTACCAGATCACGTACTCCCTTGAACCCGTCGCGGAGGACGCGCCGTATTTTCATGCGCAGTTCCGGCGTGTGAATCCTTTGCCTTACAAACAGGATTACACCATTGTGGATGGCATCCGGGGGCGCGGGCACTATGTCGGCACCTATCTTGCCCGTGGGGCGAACAGCCCGGGCTGGTGGGGCGAAGGCGAGATCAAGTTCTTTATGGACGGCGACGGGGTGTTTCCCACCATCTGCGGCACGGGAGAAGAAGATTACTTCTGCGGTTCCTATGGCTACAATGAACGCAAGGAAAAGGACAAGTACTCCTACGAGAGTTTCACCAGCCCCTATACGGGCTTCCATCACATTCCCCATGATGGGGATCAGCGGCGTTTTGGGCAGTACCGCTGGCATATCACGGACCCTATTCGTTTCAAGGAGGATTTGCGCGTAACCATCCAGAGCCTGGGCTGGCAGAGCGAAGGCCGTTATCTGCCGTTGCAGGACGACCTCGCCTCGGTGGCCTACTGGTATCAATTGGAGCCGCATCATCCCTTTCCGCCATTGCCGGCCAGGGAAGCGCTGATTATCTCCGATTGAGCACCACGGCATCATTCGTGTTCGGTTAACGCGGAATATATGAGCCGTAAGCGCTCATTGCCAGTGATTGATCCTTTGCGACCTCGCGCCTTTGCGTCAAGAAACGCCCGGCTTTGCTGGAGCGCGACACACGGAAGACGACGAAAACCAACCATCCCCCACACACACAAAGCGTTGCGTTTATGCGGGTTAAGGTTATTTGCAGCGAAATCAGGTTTGGCAATGCAGGGGGCGCTCTGATAGACTCGGCAATGGCGGGTTCAAATCGCGCGAATATACACAGGGACGGGGAACCGGAGCGATGCCGATAGCCGATTTTGCGACTTATGTAGGGATGCTGGATAAGGCGCTGGCGGAGGGCTACGCCTATCCGGCCATTAATGTGCTGCAGTTGGACACGCTGAACGCAGCGATTGAGGGCTTCGCGGACGCGAACAGCGACGGCATCATCCAGATTTCCGTGGCTGCCGGCGCATTGAGTTCCGGCAAAGCGAGCGACCCCGTGCTGGGGGCGATTACCCTGGCAGAGCATGCGCACCGGCTGGCCGAGAAATACCCCGTCCGCATCGCCGTGCATTCCGACCACTGCCCCACGGCGAAGGTGGACGCCTTTCTGAAGCCGCTCATCGCGGAAACCGCGCGCCGCCGCGCAGCCGGCCTGCCGAATCTCTTTCACAGCCACATGTACGACGGGAGCGACCTGCCCCTGCGTGAGAACCTCGAGCATGCCGTCGAATTGCTCCGCCTGTGCCGGGACAACGACATCATCCTGGAGGTGGAGGCGGGGGTCGTGGGCGGCGAGGAGGACGGCATGCGCGGCTCGGCGGACGCCAAACTCTACACCACGCCGGACGATATGCTGCTGGTTTATGACACCCTGCGCGCGGTGCAAGGCGGCCGCTTCATGCTCGCCGCAACCTTCGGCAATGTGCATGGGGTGTATAAACCGGGGCATGTGCGCCTCAAACCGGCGATCTTGAAGGCCGGACAGGATGTCGTGACTTCGAAGTACGGCGCAACAGCGCGTTTCTGGCTTGTATTTCACGGCGGTTCAGGCACGACAGTGGAGGAAATCAGGGAAACAGTCTCCTATGGCGTGGTAAAGATGAACATACACACGGATACGCAGTACGCGTTCACACGCGCGGTCGCGGACCATATGTTCAAATGCTATGACGGCGTGCTGCGGATTGACGGCGAAGTCGGCATGAAACAGCATTATCTGGCGAGCGCGTGGCTGGAAAAGGGACGCGCCGCCATGGCCGCACGTGTCGCGGAGGCATGCCAAGTGCTGGGTTCCGCCGGAAAAAGCATCGGAGCACGCGCATGACAATGCAGTACACCGCCGAAAACCTGCTGGTGCGGCCCACACATTATCCGGAAGACCCGGGGCTAATCCTGTCCGTCACGCCGGAACGCGCGGGCTGGTCGCACATCTCTTTTCAGGTGCGGCGGTTGCGTGCCGGGGAAACCTGGTCCTTCCAGACTGGCGAATCGGAACTGGTCCTGGTCAACATGAGCGGACGCTATACCGTCCAATCCAATCGCGGGAATTGGACCGCCATCGGCGGACGCAGGAATCCTTTCGAGGGAGCGGCGCACGCCCTTTACCTCCCGCGCCAGACGGAATTCTCCGTCCGCGCCGAGGAAGCGGGCGAATTCGCCATGGCGTGGACGCCCACCGACCGGGACAACGAACCGTGGCTTATCAAGCCGGAATCGGTGGCCATTTCGGTGCGCGGCGGCGACAACGCCACCCGCCAAATCAATGATCTCCTGCCGCCTGATTCCCCCGTGCACCGCCTCGTTCTGGTCGAAGTCTATACCCCCGGCGGGAACTGGAGCAGTTACCCCCCACACAAGCACGATGTTCACATCGAAGATGAGTCCGGGCGGGTCATCGAAGCCGACCTGGAGGAGGTGTATTACTACCGCATCCAGCCGCCCGACGGGTACGCCTACCAACGGGTTTACACTGACGAGAACTCTCCGCTGCATCGGGCAGGACACCCCATTGACGCGCTGCTTCTGGTTCGAGACGGTGATGCCGTACTGGTCCCGGAGGGCTACCATCCGGTTGCCAGCCCGCCGGGCTATACCACCTATTACCTCAACGTACTGTCAGGCAGCGCCCAATGCCTGGCAAATCAGGATGATCCCCGGTATGCATGGGTGAAGGACAGTTACGTGGGAAAGGATCAACGCGTTCCGATTTATTGAGATGGATGGGCGTTCCACGAGCCTCCAGTGCGCAGTCGGACAGGTCGGACAAGTCGGACAAGTCGGACGGGCAGAAGGATCGAGAGGCGAAATGTTGTACGGGCGGTGGGGCAAAGGTTAGTTGGATCGTGCCCAATTTGTTATCTTGAAAACCAGCAAAAGAATAAAAAACAGACAAAAAGCGATACAAAAGAATAAACAATGAACTATCCAGCCTATGACTCAATACATATGGGGCGTTCCTCCATTGACTTATACAGCAATGACGTCGGTGCGCCTTTTGTGGATATAGCCAGTTTTGCCGCTTATGTGGGAGGATCGCCCACCAATATCAGTGTTGGGGGACGTCGTCTGGGTTTGAAGACGGTGGCTCTGACCGCTTTGGGACAGGACCCGGTGGGCGATTTTATTTTGCACTTTCTCCAGAAAGAAGGGGTGGAGGCGCGCTTCATCCCACGGAAGCCGGGCAGGCGCACGAGCGCGGTGCTGCTGGGGATTGAACCGCCCGACCGTTTTCCGCTGGTGTATTACCGGGATAACTGTGCGGACATTGAATTGACCATTGATGACGTGCTGGCGGCCCCGATTGGGTCCTGCCGGGTCTTTCAATTTGCGGGAACGAATCTCTGCCGGGAACCCAGCCGCAGCGCCACTTTTTTCGCGGCGGAACTGGCGCGCAAAGCGGGGGCGGAGGTGGTCTTTGACATAGATTTCCGTCCGGACCAGTGGCATGACCCCCGCGCTTTCGGCGTGATGGCCCGGGCGATATTGCCGCTCGTGGACATCGTGCTGGGCACGGAAGATGAAATCAATGCCGCGATGCTGATGGACCCGTCGCAAATCACGCTGACCCATTCACAGGTATCGGACACCAAAGTCGCGGGCGATGTGGACGCGGCGATTGGCCACCTGTTGGCGCTGGGTCCCAAGGCATTGGTCCAGAAGCGCGGCGCGGAAGGCGTGCGCATTCACCTCAAGCGTGACGGCGCGGCCCCGGAACGAATTGACGCGCCGGGATTCCCCGTGGAAGTCTATAACATCCTCGGTGCGGGCGATGCCTTCGCAGCCGGCTTCCTATGCGGACGACTGAAAGGCATGGACTGGTACGAAGCGGGCCGTCTCGGCGGCGCCTGCGGCGCGATCGTCGTGACGAAACACGGATGCGCGAATTTCATGCCGACTTGGGATGAATTGGAGGATTTTGTGAATCAGCATGGTGGATTATAGACCCTTTGATCACGACTTCTGGGCGGTTTGCGTAGATGTTTGGTAAAGGTTGTCGTCCTTACCGGGTATTTTGCGACTATTCTTTTGCCCCACTTCCGTCACCCCCGCGAAGACGGAGGTCCAGGGAAAAGTGAAGGCATCTGCTGCGCGATTGCTGGATTCCCGCCTGCGCGGGAATGACGGTGACGGTGGTATTGAGGAATGCAGCCCAATATTTGTGGTTGCGGCTATGCCGCGTTAGGAGAATAATGAAGTGGGTTGGAAAACTTTTGTGCTGGCGCGTCCTGTGAGAAGGTATCATAGTTCGAAGATTCCGGCGATCCTGCTGATACTGGTCACCGCCTTCAGTGCGGTTGCCGGGGACAGCCCAACGCCGCGCATCCTGATGGTCGGCGACAGTTGGGCGTGGTTCATGTTCATCAACCACTCGCTTCGGGATGCGCTGGCCGACAGCGGATTGGGCCAGTATATTGAAGACGGCACATACTCGACTGTCCCTGGAAGCACCGTCGCCCAGTGGACCAATCCCCTGTGGCTGGCGCAGATCACCAGGGAATTGGAGCGGAATCCGAGCATTGACATCGTGCATCTCAGTCTGACCGGCAATGATTTCCTGCGGGAGTGGACCATTGAAATGTCTGACGCGGAACGGGACGCATTGTTCACCCGGATCGTCCGCGATCTGGAGACGGTGGTCCGCCATTGCCTCAGTGTCCGGCCCGATGTCCGGGTGGCCATTGTCGGCTATGACTACATCAACAAATCCAAGGGGCGGGCCAGTTTGCAGCAATTGAACGAAGCCGGCATGATCCTCGCCGGGATGAAACGCGACCTGGCGGCGCGGCTGAACCGATGCGAGTACATCCAGAGTTACGGCGCCATGCACCACTACTTCGGGTTTCCACCCAAGATTCCAGCCGGTCGCCTGCCGCTTCCCGGACAGGCCCCCGATTTCCAACCCTGGCCGGGCGGCGACCGGAAAAAGGGCAATCCGCCGGAAGCCATGTTCGACGACATCCACCTCAGCGCAAAGGGCTACTACTATCTGGGCCGGCTCTGTGTGGATACGTTGTATCGGTGCTGGCTGACGGAAGACGCCCCCGCCGCCACCCAGACAGCGACGGAACAACAGCCCGCCGCCGTTATGGCGACCGGACGATAAAGATGGGTCAGCCGTTCAATCGCGCGAGAGCCTTCCGTCCGATATCCGTGCGGTAATGCGCCCCGTCAAAATGGATTTTCTGCACGGCGGCATAGGCCCGGTCAATTGTCTCCACAAGCGTTGCGCCGCGCGCGGTGACATTGAGCACGCGGCCGCCGTTGGTCAGGAGGCGGTCTCCATCGCGCTTCGTACCGGCATGAAAGACCATCACATCGGGGTCCAACTCCGCATCGGTGATTCCCGCGATTTCTTTGCCTTTTTCATAGGCTTTGGGGTATCCCCCACTCGCCATCACCACCGTAACGCATGGGCCAATCTGGTATTCAATGGGCGTTTCCCCCAAGTTGCCTTCACAGCAGGCCAGAAAGACCGGCACAATGTCGGAGACCATCCGGGGCAACACCACTTGGGTTTCGGGATCCCCGAAACGGACGTTAAATTCCACCACTTTGGGGCCATCCTGCGTGACCATCAGCCCGGCATAGAGGATACCGGTGTACGGCGCGCCTTCCGCCGCCATGCCCGCGATGCAGGGTTTCAGGATGCGTTCTTCTATTTCAGTCGCCAGTTCGGGCGTCACCACGGGGGCGGGCGAATAGGCCCCCATGCCGCCCGTGTTCGGCCCCTGATCGCCATCGAAAACCGGTTTGTGGTCTTGGCTGCTGGGCATGGGAATTACGGTATTCCCGTCTGAGAATGCAAGTATCGAAGCCTCCTCCCCTTCCAAGCATTCCTCGATAATCACCCGCTTGCCCGCATCCCCGAATACCCGGCTTACCATGGCTTCGCGGATGGCCGTCTCGGCGGCTTCCACGCTGCGCGCCACCGTGACCCCTTTTCCCGCGGCGAGGCCGTCCGCTTTCACCACGATGGGCGCACCCTGATCCCGCACATAGGCGACGGCCGCTTCGGGATCGTCAAATTCCGCATAGCGGGCGGTCGGAATATTCCAGCGCGACATGAACGCCTTGGCGAACGCCTTGCTGCCCTCCAGGCGCGCCGCCGCCGCAGAGGGACCGAAAACTTGATGCCCTTTTGCCTGCAACGCATCCACAATGCCCGCCGCGAGCGGCTCTTCGGGACCGACGATTGTCAGATCAATCGCATACTCAGAAATGAAATCGCCGATGCCGACCATATCATTCACGGCGAGAGGAACGCAGTGTCCCTTTTCCATCGCCGCCACGCCGGGATTGCCCGGCGCGCAGAATACCGTCTCCACCCGTGAACTCTGGGCGATTTTCCACGCCAGCGCATGCTCGCGGCCGCCGCCGCCAATAACCAAAACCTTCATACTTCCTCGTCCCTCTGTTTATCCTTCCAGGACTGTGAGGCTCTGAAGACCCCGCATAACGCTTTCATTACACCACCGGCGGCTCGCTGGCGCGCAGAAAGTCCGCCAGCGCATGGTCGTACTCGGCAGTGCAATAGAACGCCTCCTGCGCCAGGCGATAGCGCGTGGGATAAGAGACCTCGCCCTCATGCGCGCGTATCTCGTGCATCAGCGCCGGATACCGCTGCGGATTCACCACCACCGTAACATATCGGAAATTCTTCGCGGCGGAGCGGATCATGGCCGCGCCGCCAATGTCCACCTGTTCGACCACCTCTTCCACGGAACCGCCGTGCCGCGCGATGATATGGTCAACCGGCTGCAGATTCACCGCCGCCAGATCGATCCATTGCATGTTGTAGGCCTGCAATTGTTCGCAGTGGAGTTTGTTGTCGCGGATGCCCAGGAGACCGCCGTGTACCTTGGAATGCAGGGACTTCACCCGGCCATCCATCAGTTCCGGCACGCCGGTGAAATCCGCGATGCTGATCGCCGCGATGCCCGCATCCCGCAGGTCCTTCAGCGTTCCCGAAGTGGAAATGATTTCCACGTTGAATTCGTGCAACAGCCGCGCGAATTCGACAATGCCGGTCTTGTCATGGCAACTCAGCAGCGCGCGTTGGATTTTCGACATCTCCAAAACCTCCGACCTTCCTGACCCATCTTTCCCCGACGCAATCATCAAAAGGGAATAAATCATATTCCATTTTTCCGCCGATGTCGAATCTTTTTTTCTGCCTCAGCCCGTGAAAAAGATTGCAGCATTCAACGCATATCTTTAAACTTCTTGATCGCGTCTTCTGTGCGTTTCGCGCAGATGTCTTATGAAGGTTGTCATCTTGCCATGTGTTGCGCAACGACTTTTTGTCCCAAGGCCCGTCACCCCCGCGAAAGCGGGGGTCCAGGGAAGTCCCGCGGCCCCCAATGCGCGATGCTGGATTCCCGCCTGCGCGGGAATGACGACGGTGTTTTTTGGGGGGGCTTGTTAAATAAATGTGGTTGCGGCTATGCCGCGTTAGAATTGACGGAACAAGACACGGGGAGCGCAGCCATGAATTATCAACGCCTGTTTATGGTCTTTGCCCTATTGTTGTTCTGCGGCGCACTTGCCGGTTGTGTAACAACGGAACAAACACCGCGCGGCAAACCGTCTCCGGCGGCAACATCAAAGGAGTCTCCGAAAATGGAAACGAATGAAACGCGAGATTTCGTCCTGTTGCCTGCGCCGCGCAAAATCGCCCATTATCAGGCCGATTTGCGAATTGGTTCGGCGTTCCGCGTTTCGACATGTGTTCATTCCCCTGAGGTGCCGCCGCGATTGGTGGAATTGCTCGTTCGCGTTCTTACGCCGTTTCAGGACAATACGAATGCAAGACCCTCATCCAAGCCCAAGTTGCTCATGGAAATTGATCCCGATGTCATGCCGCACGCCCAGGGATATTGTCTGAAAATCACCCGGGGCGGCATCCGCATTACCGCGCACGATGAACAGGGGGTGTTTTATGCTTTGATGACCTTGAAGCAGTTGGTGCGGCAGTGCGCGGCATCCGGGACGCTGCCCGGCCTCAGCATCGAGGATTGGCCCGATTTCCCGAACCGGGGCGTAATGTTGGATATCGCCCGCGACAAGGTGCCGGAGATGGAGACGCTCTACGCGCTGGTGGACATGCTTGCGGAATGGAGATGCAATCAACTCCAGTTATACACGGAGCACACCTTTGCCTATCGGAACCATCCGCTGGTGTGGCAGGACGCCTCCCCGATGACCCCCGCCCAAATCCGGGCGCTGGATGCCTACTGTCGGGACCGCTACATCGAACTGGCGCCGAACCAAAACTCTTTCGGTCACATGCACCGCTGGCTGCAACACGACGCCTACGCAGGATTGGGGGAAATGCCCGGGGGCGGCAGCGACCTGTGTCCCGTGGACCCCGGCAGCATCGCCCTGCTCACCGACATGTACGACGACATGCTGCCCAATTTCAGCAGCAGGCAGTGCAACGTGGGCTGCGATGAAACCTGGAGTCTCGGCAAGGGGCGAAGCAAAGAAGCCTGCGAACAGCACGGCGTGGGGCGCGTCTATCTGAACTTTCTGCTCGATATCCACCGGATTCTGCAACGACATGGCCGCACCATGCAGTTCTGGGGCGACATCATCATGCTGCATCCGGAGTTGATTCCTGAACTGCCGCAGGGCGTCATCGCCATGGAATGGGGGTATGAAGCCGGACATCCCTTCGCGGAACACGGCAGAAAATTCGCTGAATCCCAAATCCCGTTCTACGTCGTGCCCGGCACTTCGACCTGGAACTCGCTGGCGGGGCGCACGGACAATGCCCTCGCCAACCTGCGCAATGCCGCCGAGAATGGTCTCGCCAACGGGGCCATCGGCTATCTGATCACCGACTGGGGCGACGGCGGGCACTGGCAGTTTCTCCCGGCATCCAATCTAGGCTTCGCATACGGCGCGGCGGTCAGTTGGGCCTGTTCGGCGAACAAAGATATCGCCCTCACACGGGCAGTTGATGTTCATGCGTTTCGAGACCGCGCCGGCGTGATGGGGAGGTTGGCTTATGACCTGGGCAATGCCTACCAGGTCTGCGGCGTCATACCCGGCAACAGCACCATTTTCTACACATTGCTGGCCCACGGCATCGAAAGACCCCTGGACGAACGGCTGAGCGCTGACGGTCTGCGACAGACCATCGCCTACATTGACAAGGTTATGACGGAACTGCCCAAGGCCGACATGCAGCGTCCCGATGCGGCTTTGATCGCGCAGGAATTTGAGATGACCGCCGCGCTGATGCGCCTGGCCTGCCGCATCGGCATTGCGCGCATCGAAGCGGGCCGCGTCGGCACATCCGGGATTCCCGCCGCAGTGCGCCGCCAGTTGGCCGACGCGTTGTCCCCCCTGCTCCCGGAATTCCGGCAACTCTGGCTCGCCCGGAACAGGTCCGGTGGGCTCAAGGACAGCGTGGGGCGATTCGAGAACCTGCTGAGCATATTGCAGGCGC
>CAZLII010000065.1:0-11418 GCA_964559065.1 uncultured Nitrospirales bacterium
CAATGGCACGCTGAAGCGTGAACAACATACCTTTGGCCAAAATGTTGCGAAAGTACATCCACTTTCTTTTGTGAATCGCCGCCAAAGGCGGTGGGGGACTCGCAATGACAGGGTTATGCATAGTGATTACTTCAGTGGGCTAAAACTCTACGATATGCGCGAGCGGCATAAAATCTCTTGATCTTTGGCAGAAGGAGATAAACGCCATTTTCGCGCGGAAGCATGGTTAACTTCATGCATAGGAGTGCAAGAAAACAAGCGTAGCCCTCCTCAGTTCAAATATTCATCCTCGAAACGCCTGGGGCGGAGGATTTCGATGCCGGCGTAGCCTGAGACCGACAGCAGATGCTTGTCGCCACTGGTGATCACTTTGGCGCCCCCGGCCAGTGCACATGCGATAAACTTGTTATCATCAGGGTCTTCGCAGACAGGCTTTGGCAGGGCTGGCGCTTGTACGAGCAGCGCCGTGCTTCAAGACCTCGAGATAGCGTGCGAAAAGCACATTGGGGCGTTTCCGCGTGAATTCTTCTCCGACGCGGGTATATTCATCTATGATGTCGGGTGAAAGGACGAGTTGAAACTTTCCCCGCATGCATGCGTCAAGAATACGAGACGACGGCCCGGGGTAGAAAGCGCCCGAGATCAAGACATTCGTATCAACGACAAGTCTCACCGACGACCCCGCACCTTGACAACGGCCTTTGGAATGTCTGATCGCTTGAGGCCGCTTTGGCGCGCCTGTTTTTGAAGTTCCCGTTTCAGGCGAGCAAATTCGTCCGCCGACGGCGGATGAATGACCTTGAACATAATCGCGTCGTCCTGTCCAAACACTGCGAATTGAACACCAGGCCCAAGCCTCATGCGGTCACGAATAGACTCAGGGATTACCACCTGCCCTCTCGAACTCATCTTCGTTGTTGCAATTTTTTGACTCATGACACCGCTCCTTCTGATCTTACCAATAAGATTATATCAGTTTTTGAAGGACATGTGCTACATGGAATGGCGTCGGGCACAGGGTTGAATGAATCCATACACAGCGACTTATTTCTTGTCGCACAAGATTTGGAGCGTCGGATTGGGTTTCTCGTATTGTTTCATCTTCCGACCGACTGCGAGAGTCAATTCCTCCAGTGTGACGAAGCAACAATTGTGGGTTGCAGGTTTGCGCAGCAGTTTACAGACGCGCTCCATGGGTTAGGCTCCGGTCATTCGACCCATAGCGCGAAGGGCCGCAGGGGCGGTGGCGCACCGACCGATTCGCGGACACTGCCGGGGGTCAGGAGCACGGTGAGGGTTGTCGAAGCGCCGGGTTCCAGGTCCACGTGGAAGCCGACTTGCCGGGTGTCGGGATTGGGTCCGTCCCATTCGTTGGGCGGGTCGGTGGAAAACTCTTCGATGGCGACCTGTTCGGGCCCCATCACTTCGAAGAAGAGTCGCTTGTCGCCCTGTTTCAACACCGTTCTTCCCGGTTCGGTATCCGTGAGTTCTCCCGGGGTGCTCATGGCCCAGCGCACCCGTGCGGGCGCGTCGCCGGCGGCGATTTCGTCCTGAATCAACACACGTCCGTCGGGAAGCAGGGCGAAGCCGCGTTCGGCGCGCGCGAGTTGGCCGCGATAAACCGCGCTCATGTCCACGATGGTATGGGGGAAGTCGGTGTGGGACGAAAAACTGAGAATTGGGGCGGACGCCGAGACGATCTGTTCCTGGTCGTTCACCAACAGGGTGTTGTGGCTGCGGTTGTGATAGCGGTAGACGCGCCAGCGGTCCGAATGCTGCGACCGGTTCCAGATATTCATGCCGCGTTCTTCGAGGGCATGGTAGCCCTGGCTGCCAAAATCCAGCGCCCAGCGCACGCCGTCCGCTTCGAGTACAAAGGAGCCGATGTCCATGTGCCCGTGATTGGCGGCGGGCGTGCCGGCCTTGATGGCAAGGTACACGGCGTTCGGATCGCTCCATGAACTGCGGTGCACCGCCAGCGGGTTCACGCCTTCCCCTTTCCAGTGCAAAGGCTCGACAGGCAGGACGGGCGGCTGTCCATCCCACCACAGCAGCAAGAGGGGAAGGAACCGGCTGCGCCCGGTTGCATCGCCCCGCAGCCAGAGGTGCTCCGACCAGATGAGGCCTGGGGATTGGGAACGGCGCGCGAACCAGTAAACGGCGGGGAAAAGGCCGCTGCGCGTTCCGCAATCGCTGAAATTGAAATAATTGCCGGTGGGTCCGGTCATCAGCAGGGGAAATGCGCCGGTCTGGCGAAAACCCGGCGCATCGGCGAGGCCGAAATCCGTGCCAAACGCAGATTCCAGCGCGTCAATCAACAGGACATTGTACGTGGTACCGTAGTCCCAGTAACTGGGGCCTTCCGGGTACACGCCGTCCGGCGCATATTCCTTCATGGCGTGCGGCACGCCGTTCAATGCGCGCGCAATGACCCGCGCCGCGAGGTCCGGCTCGTGTTCCAGCAACGCCAGCGCGCCCAGCGTCAACCCGCCGTGGCATACCTGGTTCCAGTTGTTGTTGCTGCGCACCCAACGGTCGTGCCCGGCGTAGGACGGGCCAATCCCCTTTTCGAGAATAGCGGTGCGGATGGCGGATTCCTGTTCGGGGGAAAGCATGTCCAACAGCCAGTCGTAGCCGATGGCCAGCGCCGCGCTCATCTCGGCGGCATCGAGGAAATGTGATGGGTTCCAATCGCTGAAAGCGGCCGCCGCTTCCATCTCGGCGATGGCGCGCTCCGCGTAGCGGCGATCATCAGTGATCCGGTAGACAAAGGACAGGTTCAGGACGCGGCGCAGCACTTCGCGCGAGACCGAAAGCAAACGCTTTCCCGTTTTGTGGTATTTCGCGGGCGGCTGGTCCAGCGTTTCGTCTGCCGCATCGCGCAAGACCGCAAAGAGCGTCTTCGCGGTGTCGTTCAGCGCGATGCTTTCGCGCACGCGCGCCGCCGCTTCCGCATCCATCAGCAGCCGGGGATGCGGCCGCGCCTTATCAATGTACCCACGCACCACATCTTCGGTAATCGTGTCCGCCGTTACGGCAGGTTGAAACATCATGGTGGCAATCCCCGCTGCAAAAACAACAAACCATGAGACCTGTTTCCGATTGGGCATATTGCATCCTTTCTTTGAAAGGTCATTCCCTGTTGAATGCGGCGCGCATGGCAGCGATGTTGCGGGCGTTGCCGGACCCGTCGTCGGGGGGCAGGGTGCTTTCGAGGTCGGGCCTGGCGAAACCATAAAGGCCGATGTCATTGAACGCCGGATCATTGATGATTCTTTCGGCATTGTGCTGATCGCCCCAACCGCAAATGCACTGAATAATTTGGGTGTGCGGGCCGATGGCGGCGCGGGCGGCGGCGAGTTTCTCCGGGTCAGGGTGCTCGTTCATCAACCAGTCCACCTCCCGGAGCATCCGCGAATCCTTGAGCATGGGGTGCTGCAAGTCATAGCAAGTCAGCCAGATGATGCAGTTGGGGTTGGCCGCCTTGGCCGCCGTGCGAATCCGATCCCAGCAGCGTTCCGTGGCGCGTTTGTTGAATTCGTTGATGCGGTCCGCGTCCATGGCCGCATCGCCGGGAAAATCCTCGCCGAACAATTCCCGATACATCTCCCTCTCGCATTCCAGCCACGTGTATTGACGGTTGGGATAGAGATGGGAAGCGTTGTACACCCAATCAATCATGAATCCGTCAATGCCGGTTTCGCGGACCGCCTCGCCAATCACCGCTTCCAGGTAATCCAGGTATTTTGTGGTGAAGGGGATGGAGATGGCATTGGGGAATCGGTGGCTCAGGTCGGGGTGTTGTTCGTCCCAGTGCGCATTCGCGCCAATGCAGAAATAGCCCATGACGCGCATGCCCGCCGCGTGGCCGAGCGCCACCAGTTCCTTCAGGAATTCGCCCTTCATGCCGGGCTGCACCGGCGCGACCTTGCTGTTGTACCAGGCATATCCGGGACAACTCACGCAAAAGGTCTGGATCGTGTTTACGCCGAGGTCGCGATACCATTCAAAATGCTCTTTGGCCGATGCGTGCGCATACATGCCCGGCGGCGCGAAGCCGTCCGGCCCCCAGTTGAAATCCACGCAGAACGCCTTGATGCGATCCGATTGCGGCTTCGAGACCGCCAGTTGATCGGTAGCGTCCGTCTGCGCGGATGCGCCGCCGCAGAGCATGACAACGATCGCGATGAGAAGCGATCCGATTTGAAGGTGAAACATGACAATGTCTCCTTTTGCTTCAATGTATGCCCTTGACACAGTCTTTGTGCGGCGTGACCAGGCAATCATCAATATTCCCGGAAGCCTTCGTAGAGGGGGGAATCGGAGCCGGCGCTGCCGGGGAGGGGTTCGCGGTTGATGGCGGGCAGCCACTTGCGGTGTTCGCCGATGATTTCCCGGTATTTATCGCGTCCGGCGAGGTTGGTGCGTTCGCCGGGGTCGGCATTGTGGTCGTAGAGTTCTTCGGAACCGTTGGCGTAGCGGGTGTATCGGTAGCGTTCGGAACGCAGCGAGTGGTTGTTGGGCCCGAAGGTGGTGAGCGTGGGGCGGTCCCAGGCGGCGTTCGGGTCATCCAGGAGCGGGCGCAGGCTTTGTCCCTCCAGCACGGGGCGCGGCGGCAAGCCGCAGAGGTCCAAGAGGGTTGGGTACAGGTCAATCATACCGACAGGGCGGCGGCAGCGCTGTCCTTTCGGCGTCCAGGGCGTGGCGATGATCAGGGGCGCGCGGGTCGCTTCTTCCCACAGCGATCGCTTCCCCCACCGCAATTTATCACCAAGATGAAAGCCGTGGTCGCTCCACAGGACGATGATCGTGTTGTCGGCGTAGGGGCTGTTGCGCAACGCATCCAGGACGACGCCGACGCAGTGGTCCACGAAGGTCGTGCAGGCGAGATAGGCCTGCACGCCGTGTTCCCATTCATTCAACGACACCACATAGTCGTGGCGCGGGGCGGCGGCCGCATAGGTGAGTTGGAGCGCGTAGGGCGGGATGTCTTCAAGGTCTTCGCGGGCGGCCTGCGGCAGGATGATGCGGTCGCGGGGGTGCATGTCGAACCATTTCTGCGGCGCGTACATGGGCACATGCGGCCGGTAGAAACCGACGGAGAGGAAAAAGGGCGTGTCATAACGCTGTTTCAGTTTATCGGCGGCCCAGTGGGCGATTTTGTGGTCTGGCATGTCCTCGTCGCGGTCGGGGTAAGCGCCCCAGTCCCAAAGGGGATGTCCTTTCGGCAGACTGATTTTTTCCTTCGGACGTGGGCCAAAACCGCCCATGTTGCCGCCGAATTCGTGAAAGGAATGGGGGTCATCATCGGTGTGAAAAACCTTGCCCGCGCCCAGAGAGCGGTATCCGTGTTCCATGAAATACTGCGGGAGCGTGGTCACCTCGCGTAGTGTTTCCGCTTCGCGGTATTGCGGTGCGAGGAAATACAGACCGGTCGTGGACGGGTACAATCCGGACAGCAGGCTGGCGCGCGACGGCGTGCATATCGGCGCCTGGCAGTGGGCGTTCTCGAACAGCACCCCCTCCGCCACCAGTCGGTCCATGTTGGGCGTAATCGCCTGGGGATGGCCGCCCATGCACCCCACCCAGTCGTTGAGGTCGTCAATCGCGATGAACAGCACGTTGGGTCGGCCATACCGGCCCGATGTTTCGGTTGCAGCACAGACTGAAGACGACAATGATGCGCCCAGCGCGCCCGCGCCCATTGCGTGCAGGAATTGTCTTCTGCTCCATTGCTTGGGTTTCGGCGTGACCATGGCTTTTTCTCCTTCACATGGCGCGGCCAACAACACAGGTTGTCGTTCTGACTTGTTTAGAGCATAGCATATTCATAGGCGGCAACTTTGCAGGCGCAAGGAGTCCTGTAGTCTGGTAGGGTGGGTGCAGCAAAGCGGAACCCACCAGACTTGTGAGTGCGGAATGCGGAATGCGGAGTGCGGAATGCGGAATGCGGAATAAGAACCGGAGAAAAAAGCACCGAAGGCGCGAAAGAATTTAGCCCAGGGCGAAACCCTGGGAAATGGGGGTTGTCGGAATAAAAAGCGCTGAAAGCGCGGAACAAAAGGCGGATGTTGGGGACCGGTGGCGCGGTCGGGAGACCGGCCACAACAGAAGAAACGCGCTGCCGCATCCCGCGACGCCG
Source organism: uncultured Nitrospirales bacterium (assembly GCA_964559065.1). Lineage (GTDB taxonomy): Bacteria > Hydrogenedentota > Hydrogenedentia > Hydrogenedentales > CAILVY01 > CALEDJ01. The sequence continues at coordinate 6,143 of CAZLII010000065.1, forward strand.
GAGCGTCGCAGGGGTGCGTTACACCGCAGGAGCGGTGTAACGAAAATATAATCTGACCCTCTGTATTGTTTGTTTGCGCTCTTCTCGTGGCGTAGAATGACTCTGGTGTCTTGATTGCCAATACGATCTCAGGCGGGATTTCCACGGGAGGGGTTCGGCAGTGCGTGCTGTCCGCTCTTTGTGGCGGGAGGGGACGACCATGTTGGATTTGTTGCTTCATGGGGGCACGGTGGTTGACGGTACGGGCGCGAAGGGATTCAGGGCGAATGTAGGCGTGGCGGGGGACCGCATCGTCTTTGTCGGCGCGGAGGACGCGCCTGCGAAGGAACGCCGCGATGTTACGGGCCGCATCGTCTGTCCCGGCTTCATTGATCCCCATAGTCACGCGGATTTGTCGGTGTTCCGGGAGAACCATGCGTCGCTGCTGGAACCGCTGGTGCGCCAGGGGATCACCACATTCATCGGCGGCAATTGCGGCATGGCGATGGTGCCGATCCAAGAGAAGCACCGCGATGCCATCGAAGCCTATGTGAAGGTCTTCACTCAGGTGGACCTGGACCGCGATGTCTCCTGGAAGAGCATGGGTGAGTTTTTCGATCTCATCGAACAGCGCGGCCTGTTGCTCAATGCGGCCATTCTGGCCCCGCACGGCCTGTTGCGTCTGAATGAAACCGGGCTGGAAATGCGCCTGGCCACCGACGAGGAAATGGAGAACATGGCCCGCGCATTGGACGCGGCGCTGAACGAAGGCGCGATTGGGCTGTCCACCGGATTGCAATATGTTCCCGGAAGCCAGAGCGACACGCGCGAACTGCTATACCTGGGCAAGGTGCTTCGCAAGCATGACGCCATCTTCACGAGTCATTTGCGCAGTTATTCCAACACGCTGGACAAGGCCATCGCGGAAGTCGCCGAAGTGGGCGAGCAGTGCGGCATCCGCGTGCAAATCTCGCATCTGTTCTGGGTGCCGGATTTGGGCTGGGCGGCCCCGCTGTTCCAAAGCGTCACCCGCGTGTTCGCGCGATTGTCGAAATGGTGGAATGCGCCGATCCCGTTGGACCGGCCCATGCAGGAGCGGCTCGACCAGATGATGGCCGCGCGCGCGCGCGGCGTGGACATTCGCGTGGATTGCATGCCCACCACGACGGGCTTCACGCATGCCCTTGCGTTCTTCCCGCCGTGGGCGCTGGAAGGCGGGAGTGAAGCGGGGCTCACGCGCCTGAAAGACCCGGAAGAGCGCCGCCGAATCCGGCACAGCATCGAGCACGGAAAAATGACTTGGCCGCACACGGGGCCGGATGCCTGGACGCTCAACATGTTCCGTCTCATGGGTTGGGGCTGCGCCCACATCATGTCCGTAGCGACCGAGCGAAACCAGCGTCTCGTGGGCATGAACCTGGTGCAAATCGCGCGCGAGCGCGGCGTGCATCCCTTTGACGCCATCTGCGATTTGCTCTTGGAGGAAAACGGCCATGTGCTGGTCTTTGAAAGCATGGCAGAACCCGGCGACGCCTTCACGGAACGGTCCATCTATGCGGGCATCAAGCACCCCGAAGCCATGGTCTCCACCGACGCGGTCCTGATGGGGGAAGGCAAACCGTCCACCCTTTTCTACGGGTGCTATCCGCATTTTATTGCCCGCTATGTGCGGGAGAAGCGCCTGCTTCCGATGGAAGCGGCCATTCGCAAGATGACCGGGCTTGCCGCGGAACATTTCCGCCTGAAAGACCGGGGCGTTGTACGCGAGGGGGCCTTTGCCGATTTGGTCGTTTTCGACCCCAACACCATCGCGTCGCGCGCAACCTTTTATGATCCCTGCCAGTACCCCGAGGGCATTGACTATGTCTTCATCAACGGACGTTGCGTGGTGGACCGGGGGGCGTTTCATCCCGAGCCGCTGCCGGGCCGCCTGATGCGCGGCGGCACGTCGGTATCGTCCTAGCCGAATGCAGTGATGCAGATAAGTACTATGGATAGACGAAGTTTCCTGCTGATAAAATAAAATCATCTCAAAGCAGTCGCAGCATCTTTCTTTGTCGAATAAGGGAGAAGGGTCGTGGAACAGCGTATCTACAATTTTTCGGCGGGGCCGGCGACATTGCCGTTGCCTGTGTTGCAGAAGGCGCAGGAAGAACTCCTGGCGTATCCCGGCGCGGGCGCGTCGGTGATGGAGATCAGCCATCGTTCCAAGGCCTTTGCGGGCATTCTGGAGCGGGCGAAGGAAGACATCAAGGACCTGTTGCAACTGCCGGACAGCCACCGCATTCTCTTTGCGCCGGGCGGCGCCACAATGCAGTTTTCCATGCTGGCATTGAATTTTCTCCAAGGCGGGTCTGCGGATTACATCATGACGGGTTCGTGGGCCTCAAAGGCCATGAGCGAGGCGAAAAAGCACAGCGCGCCGCGCGCGGCCTGGAGCGGCAAGGACGAGAACTACGTGCGCATGCCCAAGAGCAGCGAGTTGGACCTGGACCCCAAGGCGGCCTATGTCCATTTCACGTCGAATGAAACCATCCAGGGCACGGAATTCTTCGAGGAGCCGGAGGTTGGCGATGTGCCGCTGTTCTGCGATGCCTCCTCCGATTTCATGTCGCGGCCCATCCCCATTAAGAAGTATGCGCTGATTTACGCCGGCGCGCAGAAAAACGTCGGGCCGTCGGGCATGGCGGTGGTCATTCTCCGCGAAGACCTGCTGGAGCGCGTCCCGGAGGGGCTGCCCTCGCTCTTGGATTACAAGGTGATGGTGGAGAATGATTCGCTCTACAACACGCCTTCGACCTTCACCATCTACATGATCGGCCTTGTGATGCGCTGGTTGCGCGAGGATATCGGCGGGCTGGAAAAGATGGCCGACATCAACCGCGCCAAGGCGAAACTGATTTACGATGTCATTGACAACAGCGGCGGATTCTATCGCGGGCATGCCGTGCCCGAAAGCCGTTCGCTGATGAACATCACCTTCCGTCTGCCAAGCGAAGACGCCGAGAAGGAGTTCATCGCCCAGGCGACCAAGGCGGGGCTGGACGGATTGAAGGGCCACCGGAGCGTTGGCGGATGCCGCGCCTCCATCTACAACGCCATGCCCGTCGCCGGCTGCGAAGCGCTGCGCGATTTCATGGTCGAATTCCAACGCGCCAAGGGATAAGCGGCCAAGCGGCTTGCCTCCTGCACCTTTTGGCAGTACAATGGCGTTGAGGAGCAAGAGATGAAGGAATATCGTTTCACCGTCGTATATGGGCAAGACGAGGACGGACGCATCCTCGCGGTTTGCCCGGCTTTGCAGGGCTGCTATTCCGAAGGCGAAACAGAAGAGGAAGCCCGCGCCAATATCCGCGAGGCCATCGAAGCCCATATCGAATCCCGCCTTGCTCACGGCGAGCCAATCCAAACCGAACTCTGCAGCGAAGCCATTTCCCTGGCGCTATGAGTCCGCGGCTCCCACATCTCACCGCGCGAGCAACCGTGCAGATTGTCGAGGCGGAAGGTTTCCGCTTTGACAGGCAAAAGGGAAGCCACGCCGTATACCTTCATTCTGATGGCCGCCGCGTTACCATTCCCATGCACGCAAACCGCACCCTCGGCCCCGGTCTCCTCCTTCAAATTCTCCGCGACGCCGATATTGACCCTGACACGCTCCGGCGATAACGTGCGCTCTTCGCTACGCTGATATTCACTGCGAATGACGCGTAGTCATTGCAGCGCAAAATAAAGAAACAGGCGCTTACGCAAATGCCTGTTCTTACCCCTCAAATCCGCAGCGTTGTGCCACGTATTCTTCGCTGCCGGCATTCGCCCAGGCGTCGAGTTGGTTGACGTCTTTGAGTTGCTGGCCGCGCATGCGCGGGACGACGAGGTAGCCGCATCGGATTTCGGGCAGGGCGCTCATGTCGGTCCAGAGTTTCTCGCATTGCGCGACGGGATAAACGTCCTCCTGGCCGTGGCCCCAGCGGCGCTTGACTTCCTTGATGGTGACGTAGGTGGGCATGCGCCGGGCCATGCGGCGCACGGCGTCGGCGATTTTGCTTTCCGGTCCTTTCAGGTCGTCGCGGCACAGGCCGAAAAGCGCCAGCATCTCATCCACCTGCACCCAGGTGGTGTTGGAGTTGTAGTAACGCAGCCGGAGTTCGTCTTCCTCGCGCGGCTGGGCGAGTCCTTCGAGCATGCGCGGGCGCCCGTTGACGCGGGCGAGGCCGCCGCCCCGATCCGCAATGCGCCTGGGGACCACCTCGAAGGTCAGCGTGTTTTCCGCAGCGAGATGCGCGCCGACCGCCTCGGGCGAGACATCCGCGCCCAACGTGTCAATGTTGTGGAGCATCAGGGTGTTCACCTGGGGGTGTTCGTCGAGCAGGCGCGCCAATACGCCGTTGCGCAGGAGATTCGGCAGTTCGTACCAATGGCCGGGCGGGTTGAAGCGCTGGATGGGCACGTTGTCCGCGTAGTCGGAGCCTTCGCCCTTGGCGCGCGCCCAATCCATCAGCGCGCCGCGCACCGCTTCGCGCACCTTCTGCTTTTGTTCGTCGAGGGTTTCCTGCGGCATCTCCTCCCACAGAAAGACCAGATCGCGCACCATGGGGATGAACCGCTGGCTGATGGACCTGCCGGGCGAGAGATAGAGCGGACCATCGTAGCCGTAGCGGTCGTTGAGGTCGAGGTGCTTCTCGATGGGCTGGTGCGTGAGGAAACTGGTGGAGACGATGTGCGGGATGGGCGCGTCGAAGCGGCGGGCCGTTTCGCCGGTCTTGGCCAGATGCAGTTCGAGGAAGCAGCGGTGGCGGCCCGCCATGAAGATGAAGGGGTTGATCGCCTTGATCACGCCCGCGCCGGTGGTCCACCGCGATCCAACGCCCGCCGCAAGGCTCAACACCGCCACGCGGCCCTCCCGAATCGCCGTTTCCCCCAGACAGCGGTACGGGGCATCGTCGCGCAACAGCACGACGTCATCGTCGGTCACGTCCTGAATGTCGGTGTCCACCGGCAGGCGGTTGCGCGCGAGGCCGATGCGCCCGGCGCGCAAATCCTCGCGGATTTGCTCGTGCTGGATGGGGTCGAAGCCGTTTTCCCGCTTGATTTTCTCCGCCGCCTCGTCCCAGGCGCGGCGCTCGCCCTGCGTCGCCGGGTCGGCGACGCGGAAGAGGTTGCCGATGAGCGCGCGCAGTATCCGATAACGTTCGGTCGGCTGATCGCATTGCGCGGTGAAGAGGTCCAGTTCCAGCCGCCGCAGATACGGCACTTGCTCCGGGTTGCGCCGCACCAGTTCCGGCACCTGCAATGCGTAG
>CAZLII010000066.1:0-11409 GCA_964559065.1 uncultured Nitrospirales bacterium
TGCATAACCCTGTCATTGCGAGCGAAGCGAAGCGTAGCGCGGCAATCTGGATACCAAGTGCGCCTCAGATTGCTTCATTAAACGCGAATGATAGCGTCTTTCGCTGTCCGTGCGCTGTGCCTGGAGAATATCATGCCGGATAAAAGACTGAAAGAATTGGAGGGCAAGCCCATTCCCCGGTTAATGTGGGGATTCTTCTGGCCGTCCTTCATCGGCATGATGGCCCACTCTCTCTATAACATTGTTGATCGCATTTTCATCGGGCAGGCCATAGGCGCGGAAGCGTTAAGCGGCATTTCGGCGATCTTTCCCATTATGATTATTATGACCGCCTTTGGAATGCTCATAGGGATTGGGGCGAGCGTTCAGGTTTCGTTGTCATTGGGCAGAAAAGACCTCCAGAACGCCCAGAAAATTCTTGGCAATAGTGTCATTTTGATTCTCATAATATCCGCCTTTGTGACCGCCATGGGATTCTTGATCAAAGAACCCATGATGCGGGTCTTTGGCGCGGCCGATACGACCATTCAATATGCCAACGATTACCTGAACTACATTCTCTGGGGCGTTGTGTTGCACCAGTTTGGTTTTTCGCTGAACGCCGTCATCCGCGCCGAGGGCAATGCGCGCATCGCCATGTACAGCATGCTGATAAGTGCCGGCATAAACATTCCCCTCGACGCCCTGTTTATCCTTTACCTGGATATGGGCGTGCAGGGTGCGGCGCTTGCCACGATCATCTCCATGGCCGTGCTGTCGGGTTGGGTGCTGGTGCATTTTCGCAGCAGGCGGTGCGTGGTGCCACTGGAAACGCGATACATCGGCCTGCAGCCCCGAATCGTGTTGGCCATCCTGTCCATAGGCGTTTCCCCCTTCCTGATGCAGTCCGCCAACAGTGTGGTTCACGTCCTGTTCAACTTCAATCTCATCAAGTACGGCGGCGACCTGGCGGTAGGGGCCATGGGCATTATTACCAGCATTGTGATTATCATCATCACCAGCATCATCGCCCTCAACATGGCCAGCCAGCCCATTATTGGATTTAACTTCGGCGCAAAGAATCTCCTGCGCGTGAAGGAAACCCTGAAACTCGCGATAATGACCGCCACATTTATTTCTACGGCGGCGTGGGTGATTATACAAGCCATGCCGGAGATGCTCGTCAAAGCATTCATCACGGGCAATGATGAACTTATTGCGATCGGCGTGCAGGGGATGCGCCTCTTTCTTATCATGTTGCCCATAATCGGTTTTCAGGTGGTGGCGGGAAACTACTTTCAATCGGTGGGAAAGGCCTCCACGGCAATTCTGCTCACCCTTCTGCGCCAGGTTATCGTACTCATTCCCATGTTGTTCCTTATGCCGCCGATATTGGGATTGATCGGCGTCTGGCTGGCCGGCCCTGTTTCCGACACGATTGCGGCTATTGTTTGCGGTTCCCTGCTTGTTGTGGAATGGCGCAGACTGAACCGGCAGATGGCGGCGCCGCACAATCAAGGTTTTATCTGAAGCGTGCGGCTCAAGTTGTAGGAGATGGTGTATTTGCCGGCCGCGTCTTCATCCACTGCGCTCTGTGCTTGGCCGAGCGCTTCGCGCTGCCAGAACGGCAGGGGGCCAATCGTGTAGTAAAAATGATCGTCATCCCCATAGGCGCCGCTATCGTCCTCGCGCAAGGTAATCTGCACGCTGTTCACGAAGCGTATCGTGCCGAGCACGGGTTCGAGGTCATACGTGTAATCGTCATCAAACTGCTGGGTGTACATGTCATTGACCCGCGTTTTGCCGTCTGCGACGATGGTAATATAGGTTTCGTCCAGGTCGTCAATGCCGCCGTCGGTTTCCTCATGGCAATATAATATCTGCTGCACGGCGCCGGGGATGCCGTTGGGCGTGGCAAACATGCCGTGCAGGCACGTCAGATTGGTGTCCCAACCGACCAGGAACGTGATTGGCCAGATCATGGAACGATAGGCTTTCAGATAAAGGATTTCCGGTTCAGTGCCGAGATCGTCGCGATCCAGAGACAGCAGCCAGGCGCCTTGAACGGGCGCATAGGGTTCAGCCTCATCATCCTTGTCAATCGTTGTTCCATCTTCGGCCTCAAGCGCCAGGGCCACGCAATTCTCAAAGTATCGCGCCAGCCGGAACAGGGTCGTCTGCGGCACAGGATTGTCCGCGGCGTCGAGGCGCAGTTTGAACCATACGCAGTCGTCCTCGTTGAGGGGAACGCCGGGCCATTGGTATTCGAGCCATTCGGCGCCGGGAAGCAGGCTGATGGCCTCCTCTTTGCTCGCGCCCGTCATCCGGTGCACCGCCAACTCGTAGGGGCCGGTGAGGTGCCGCGCGCTCTTGTACACCCGGATGTAGAACGGCGCTTGGGGGATGCAAAACTTTTGTCCCGTGACAAATCTCTCCTGTATCTGGATTTCTCCGGTCTCTTCGTAGTACTGCGGGGCGGGGATGGTCAGGTCCTTGGATTCGTACACGCTGTACCGCATGTCGGCGCCTGTGACAGCCACGAGATAGGTGCCCGGCTCGTCAATCCGATACCATTGCATGCCGCCGGGATACATGATGTACCCGGTGTTGGGCGCGTCCTGCACCGGGATGCGCGCGTTCATCGGGTGGCAGTGGGAGACTTTCACGTTATAATCGGCGCACACGGCGATATGGTCGCTGAGCACGTTGCCCTGCGCCACGCGGAGATGGTGTTCACGGGTCATGTGCTGGATTTGGTGGCGGCCGCCGTGGTTCCACAGCACATAGTCCAGCCGCTCGCCGGGAACCGGCAGCCCCGCCGTAAGGCCCCAGTCGAAGTCAACGGGATTCATGTAGAAATCCGGCCCTTGCATCTCGGACACCCAGGGGTCCCCGAATATGTCGGTAAAAAAGACGCCGGGCTGGTCAAAGATCGTTGTCCATTCCCACAGATTGTCGGGTTCGCACGGCTCGTCGTGCAGGTAGCCGAAATTGGTGCCGTGGCCCCAGTCCCGTTGGTCGCCGTCAACGTTAAGGTCGCCCATCAGGAAGACCGGCTCGGTCCCCACATATGCGCCGAGAACCACCTGGAGCAATTGTTGCATCAGCGCAAACTGGATGGCCCTTCCGTCCACCTCCTCCTTGCAGTCGCCGTCGCCGTAACTTGCCTGCAGGTGGGTGAATGCGATGTTCATCACGTGATGGGTTATGGGATTGCGCACCCGGACCAGCCCGACCCCCTTGGCGGATTGGCAGTCGTAATCAGAACAGGATTCTTCCGGAAAGATAATCGCGGCCACCTTGTCCCACGCATCATTGCCGCCGCTGACCGCCTCGACGAGAGGGGTGGCCAGCAACGGGAAGGAAAAGGCCCAGTTGGGGTTGGGCAGCGGCTGGAAGGGGAAGCGGCTGAAGAGCATGAGGCCGCTGTCTTCAATGTAGAAGGGCATGTCAATCTTGCTGACATAATGCGGAAAGACCCCGGCCAGGCGGCTCACGAACGCGTCTTTGGCGTCTTCATCGAACACCTCATTGAGCACGACGATGTCATAATCTGCCGTCCGAATCAGATCGCCGATCAGTTTCGCCCGCTCCTCGTTGTTGATATCGCAACAGAAATCGTCCCAAGTCTCCGGGATCATGCGGACATTGAACGTCAGCAGGCGCACGGAATCATGCAGGGAAAGATTTTCCGGTCCTTTGGACAGGATGAAATTCACCGGCTTTCCCAATGCCAACACGGCGCCCGCGGCCGGATTCTGGCTGATCACCAGCCCGGAAGGCATGGTTGGGTGATGCTCCTCGCTAATGATACCGATGGCCAGTCCCGCTGCTAAAATGGCGTTCTCCGCCGCCGTTTGCGTCAGGCCCACGAGATTGGGCACGGATGCCGTTGGCGGACACCCGGCCAAGAGCGTTGTTGCGGATGCAAACACGATCAGCAAAGTCCATTGAAGAATCCTGGGGCAATACATGGCACATCCCTCCGTTCTGTAAAGAACCGCCGCCACACCCCTTTCCCCCATAACCTGAATAATATTATACACCTTGCGATGGGATAATAGACGTTTTTTTTGAATTGAGCCGGACCACATTGGGTTTCTTGCAAAAACCCTGCCAAATCCACATAATAAGCGAAGCGGGCGTAGTGCTCAGTGATTGGATTCCGCTCATTTCTCAACCGCCGCAGACACGGGTTTCGGAGGGAAAAATCCCCCGCCGAGACCAACGCTGGGGCGCAAGCGCGCATGCGGCGCGTTTCCTGGTCGGATAACGTTCCCTGCGTTGAAATATGGGAGACGCATTATGAAAATCCATGCCAAGCGATTCGGCATGCGGGGCATCCGGCGGACAGGCGCGACGGCCTGCGTCCTGTTGGCGTTGGTCTTTGGCGCGATTGCAGGGGCCGGCTGTGCGGCGTTCGCGCAGGGGGCGCGGGCGAAGGCCGAGGCCCTGGACTGGCCGATGTGGCGCTATGACGCGGCGCGGAGCGCCAATACACCGCTGGCGCTCAAGGAGAAACTGCATCTGCAGTGGGTGCGCGAACTTCCGGAACCCAAGCGCGCCTGGCCGCACCAGTGGGACCACAGGGGCAAATTGGAATTCGACGTGTCTTATTCGCCGGTGGTGAAGGGCGAGCGCATTTTTGTGCCCGGCATGGTTACGGACAGCCTGTCCGCGTACAGCATCGAAGACGGTGCGGAATTGTGGCGTTTCTACGCGGACGGCCCGGTGCGCCTGGCACCCGTGGCATGGGAAGACAAGGTCTATTTCGTTTCCGACGACAGTCATCTTTACTGCTTGGACGCCGCCACCGGGAATCTGGTGTGGAAGTTCCGGGGTGGCCCGGCAGACCAATGGCTGTTGGGGAATGAACGCATCATCAGTTTCTGGGCGGCGCGCGGCGCGCCGGTGGTCCTGGACGGCATTATCTATTTCGCCGCCGGTTTATGGCCCATCCACGGCGTGTTCATCTATGCGCTGGACGCGACAACCGGCGAGACCGTGTGGCTGAACGACACCACAGGGTCGGACTTTGTTGATTTCCCGCACGGCGGCGCGGAGGGATACGGCAGTCTCGCGCCGCAGGGCTATCTCGCCGCTTCAGAAGATGTGCTGGTGGTGGCGGGCGGCCGGACGCCGCCCGCGTTTCTGAACCGGCACACGGGTGAAGTCGTGGACCTGCAACTGCGCGGCCCGAAGGGCAGCGGCAACTATGCGGTCACCGCCGATGGCAGGGACGCCAGACGCAATGAAACGTTGGCCGCGCATGTGGTTGCGCTGGCGGAGGAACTGGACGGCGAGGCGTTCAACGAATTGGCCGCCCAAGGGCGACTCTTTGTCACCACGGTGAAGGGCACGCTGTATTGTTTCGGTCCGAAAGCGGTGAAACCGGTTCGCCACCCCTATGCGCCGGCGCCCCTGGCGCCGCGAAGCGCGGCATGGGCCAAACCCGCCCAGGATATTCTCGATGACTTGGGCGAGCGGGAAGGGTATGCGCTCCTGCTTGGGGCGGGGTCCGGCGATCTCTTGCGGGAACTGCTGACGCGCAGCGAATTGCACATCGTCGTGGTCGAAAAGGAAGCGGCAAAGGTTCGCGAATTGCGGGACGAGATCGCCGGCGCGGGCTTGTATGGACGGCGCGCGGCGGTGATTCATGCCGCCCCCGCAGACTTCCGCGTGCAGCCGTATCTGTTCAGCGTGGTCGCGATCGAGGATGCCGACGCGGCGGGCATCGCGCCGGATCAGGAGGTCCTTGGTCGCATCCTGGACCGGATGCGGCCTTATGGCGGCGTGGCATATTTTGGCGCGTCTTCCGGCGACCTGGAGGCCATGCGGCAGGTGGCCGAGGCGGCGGCGGTGGACCAGGTCTCGGTCGCAATACGCGGCGACGCCCTGTTCGCGCAACGCGCCGGACCCCTGACCGGCGCCGGTTCATGGTCGCATCAGTATCACGATTCCGCCAGTACGCTTGTATCCGAAGAGGAACGCGTACGCCTGCCGCTGGGGATCTTGTGGTTCGGCGGCCCCAACAACCATAACATTCTGCCGCGCCATGCGGGCGGACCCAGGCCGCACGTGGCCGCAGGGCGCGTGGTCTATCTCGGCGTGGAAACCGTTGGCGCCCGTTGTGTCTATACCGGCCGTCAATTGTGGGTGCGGGAATTTCCGGGCATTGGCCATCCCTTCACGAACCTTGAATTGGAGGAAAAATGGCAGAAGGGCGAAAGCGTCTATATGACCAACATCCCCGGCGTCGCCTATATTGGAAGCCCCTTCGCGACACTGGCGGACAGCATATATCTCCGCTACGAAGGCCGCATTCTGCGGTTGGACCCCAAGAATGGCGCAACATTGAATGAATTCTCGCTGCCGGGAACGCCGACCAGCGTGTTGTACGGGGATGACGCCCCCGACTGGGGCCATGTCAGCGTGTGGGAGGATTTGCTGATCACCACGGCCGAGCCGCACCTGTTCGAAGACCAGGAACTGGGCTGGCTGGACAGTTACAGCGGCACGTCAAGCAAGCGCGTGGCGGTGTTGAACCGGTTTACGGGCGAGGTGCTGTGGGAACGCGAAGCCCATATCGGTTTTCGGCACAATGCCATTGTTACAGAGGCCGGGCGGGTCTTCGTGATTGACGGGCTTTCGGAAAATGGCTTAGCCCACCTTGCGCGGCGGGGCCGTGTGCCGGAAGAGCGCCCGAAAATCATGGCACTGGATGCGCGCAGCGGCGCAGTGCTGTGGCAGTCGGACAGCGATGTGTTCGGCACGTTTTTGCTTTACAGCAAAGACCACGACATTCTCATCGAGGGCGGCAGCCGGGACATGCGCCGGCCATTCGAGGATGAACCGGGGCAAATGGCCGCGCGCCGTGACGCCACCGGCGAACTGTTGTGGGAACGCGGGGGCAGTTTCACCCTGCCGGGCGCGGTGCGCGGCGACATGCTCATCCCGGGGCGACCGGGCGTGGCGCGAAATCTGCTGACCGGCGAGGACTGGAAACGGGAGCAGCCCCATACAGGCGAAAGCAGCCCGTGGGCATTCGCCCGCGCGTATGGATGCAACACGCTCAATGCCAGCAACCACCTGCTGCTTTTCCGCACGGGGTCGGCGGGTTATTTTGATTTGGAGCATGACTCCGGCACCGGCAACATCAGCGGGATCAAATCCGGATGCACCGTCAACCTGGTCCCCGCCGACGGCGTGCTAACCGTGCTCGACTACACCCGCACCTGCACGTGCAGTTACCATCACCAGACTTCACTGGCGCTGATTCGCATGCCGGACGATCCGAACATCGAGGCGTGGACCCGCTTTGCCGCAGCGCCGCCGAATCCTGAAGGGCACGGGATCAATCTGGGGGCGCCCGGACGCCGGGTGGACGTGGCATCGGGCCGGGTTTGGCACGACGCGGAAGGCACCTATCGCCGACATGCCTCCGCAATTACCGACAAAGGCGACAGCATTGAATGGGTGGCCGCGTCCGGCAGGGAGGGCGAAGGGACGATCCCCGTTTATGACCTCCTGCGCGCGGACTACGCCGTCCGGCTTCATCTCGCGGAATTGAACCCGAAGGTCTCTCCGGGCGACCGCGTCTTTGACGTGTTTATTGACGGCAAGCCGGTGCTGACCGGCTTCGACATCCTCGCGAAAACGGGCGGCCCCGGGCGGGCAACGGTGGAGGAATTCGTCGTTGCGGCGGACATGCGCCTGGAAATCGAATTGCGCCGGGCCGGGCAGGCGAAAAAGCCGCCGGTCATCAGCGGGATCGAGGTGATCGCGCGCGGCGTGGACGCCGCCAGGGACAAGTGACGCATGAGCATCTGGAGACTGATCCGCAAAGAGATCGCGTACAACCGGGGAAATTTCGCCATCGGGCTGGCCTGCATCGCCGTGGCGCTGGCCTGCGTGGTGGGGGCTGTCACGCTGCTTGCGGCGCATGACCTCCGCACCGAACAAATCATCGCCGAGAAGGAACGGGAGACCCGCGAGCAGATGGCCCGCCTGGAAGACGACTACCGCCTGATGATGCGGGAGATGGGCTACAACGTCCTCATTCTTCACAAGGATCAGTCCCTGGAAGAACTCCGAATGAAGGGCTTTCCTTCGACCTATATGCCGGTGGATTATGTTTTCAAGATCTCCACGGGCGGCATTAAAAACCTGAACCATCTTTTCCCCATACTGCAGCATCGGACCCATTGGCCGGAGAAAGACCGCGAAATCATGGTGTGCGGCGTGATGGGACAGGTGCCCAATTTCGCGAAGCCCCAATTTCTCACGGCGGAAGGACAGTACCGGGACCCTATCCGCGAAACGATTCCGGAGGGGACCATTGAAGTCGGGCACGATATCGCGGCGGGCGCGGGCCTGTCCGAAGGCGATACGGTGACGCTGAAAGGGGAAACATTCACCGTCCATCGCGTTCATCCCCGAAAAGGCAACGAGGACGATGTGACGGTGTGGTGCGGACTGGAGCACGCGCAGCGCTGGTTCGACGCGGAAGGCAAAATCAACGGCATCCTGGCGCTGGAATGCGTCTGTAATTTCGAAAGTTTCGGCTTGGTGGAGAAGGAAGTCCGGAAACTGTTGCCGGACACGCAGGTCATGGAATTTGGAACCATTTTGCGCGCCCGTTTCGAAGCGCGCGCGCGCGCCGCGGAACTGCACAAGGACGCGGTGGCGGCCGAACTGGCATACCGCGCGCGGCTCGGGGAACAGCGACAGGGATTGGTGCGCGTGTTGATACCCACGGTGCTGCTGGGCGCTGGCGTGTGGATTTTCTTCCTGATTCTTGGAAATGTCAAGGAACGCCGGGGCGAGATCGCCATCCTGCGCGCCGTAGGCGCGGGCCAATGGAAAATCATGGGCATTTTTCTGGTCAAGGCGGCGCTGATGGGGCTTGTGGGCGCCGTCATCGGTTATTTGCTGGGCCTCTTCGCGGGGGCGGCGTGGGAAGGGATTCCTTTCTGGTCGCGCCAAATCGGCGGCCTGTTCAGTCCCGGTCTTGCGGGCGTGGTCCTCGTCGGCGCGCCCGTGCTTGCGGTGATTGCAGGGTGGGTTCCGGCGAAGAAGGCCGCGCAACTCGACCCCGCAGATATCCTGCGCGAAGAGTAGCCCCGGCGACAGGGAGGCGCATTGGCGGCAACGCGAAGGCGGCTCCGGGAGACGCGAGATGACAGAGCAAGCGGTCCTGCATTTGCAGGGCGTATCGAAATACTACGACCGCGACGGGAAACGGGTCGTGGCCGCGCAAGACGTATCGCTGGCGCTGGAATCCGGCGCGTTCAAAGTGCTGCGCGGCCCCAGCGGCAGCGGCAAAACCACCGTACTGCTGGCGGCGGGCGGGCTGTTGCGACCGGACGCCGGCCGCGTGTTCGTGCGCGGAGAGGACATCTATGCCCTGTCACCCGAACGCCGCGCAATTTTCCGGGCCAGGAATATCGGTTTCGTCTTCCAGCAATTCTACCTTGTCCCATACCTGACGGTGCTGGACAACGCGCAGTTGCCCGGAATTGCGCTGGATATCCCGAATTTGACCGAGAAAGCCGCCGGGCTGCTCACGCGTTTTCAGTTAGGGGACCGCCTGGACCATCTTCCATCTGAACTGAGCACCGGCGAACGGCAGCGGGTGGCGCTGGTCCGGGCATTGGTCGCGGACCCGGCGGTCCTGCTCGCCGACGAACCGACCGGCAACCTGGATGCCGAAAACGAAGCGATCATCCTGGCGTGTCTGCGTGACTTCGCGGCGAATGGCGGCGCGGTCCTCATGGCCACGCACGGACTGCGCTCGGACGGATTTGACGAGGTCTATCAACTTGACAACGGCAAACTATAGTCGGGGCTGGTCCTGTTTCCTGTTGTGGCCGGTCCCGTTATGGCCGGTCTCCCGACCGCGCCACAGCAACGACCGAAGGTCTCCTGTTTGTGAATCAGCAACGACCGAAGGTCTCCTGTTTGTGAACAGACCGGCCAGACGCTTCAACATATGCGCAGAAAGGCGGGATTGAATGCACCAGAATCCTGATCACCGATCATGCCCTGTGGCGACACCACCCGGAAAGCGTTCCCTCTCGCGCCGATGCGTGATATGCGCCGTGGTCTTGTCGTTTTTACTGACCGCGATGGCAGGCGCCTGCCCCATTCCCGTGTATCAGTACGCCCTGGAGTGGTGGGAGCGGGACCCCTACGATATCTACGTCTTTGACACCGGTGCGCTGACAGATGATGAGCAGGCCGCGCTGGACCTGTTGGACAGCATTTCGGGCGGGCGGCGGGCGGAGGAGATTCCGGCCAATGTCCGGCTGTTCCATGTGCGGGCGGAGTCGGAAGAGCGCATCCATGCCCATTCCGCATTGCGCGGCGAGAAACCCGAATCGTTGCCGTGGATGGCGGCGTACTATCCTTCCCTGTCCCGGCGCATTCGCGCGCCCATGTGGACGGGCAAACTGAACACCCAAAACGTGCAACTGCTGCTGGATTCCCCGATGCGGCGGAAAATATGCGACCTTCTGGAGAAGCGCGTCTCGACGGTGTGGGTGTTGCTTGAAAGCGGCACGCGGCGCGCTGACGCGGCGGCGGCGCGGGTGCTCGAGGCGGAACTGAAACGCCTGCAGGAAACACTGGTCCCGCCTGATCCGAGCAAATGGGGCTGGACGGACATGGTGATTTCAGATATTCGTTTCGAGACGCTGCGGCTTTCCCGGAACGAGCCGGAGGAGCAGATGCTTGTAGCGATGCTGTTGAACAGCGAGCCTGACCTCAAGGATTTTAAGGAACCCATCGTATTCCCCATCTTCGGGCGCGGGCTTATCATGCCTGCGCTGGTGGGGGACGGCATTAATCCCCAAATGATTCGTGAAACCGCCGAGTTCCTCACCGGATCCTGCTCATGCACCGTGAAGGCGGCGAATCCCGGCAAGGACCTGATCACCACCTTCGATTGGAACGCGCGGGTGAAGCCGCTGACGGAGAAAGTGACCCTGCCCCCCGGAGGTTTGGGCGCATTTCTCGATAGCGCGGAGCAACTGAAGCAGGACCTGAACGCCGACAAACAGCAGCCGTAACAACGACGCAGCAAAATGTTCGGCCGTTAATGCGTTGAATAACGTTGCCTCTGATCTAATCCGGCGGAAACTGTTGACGGATGGCGCGGATCACCCCTTCTTCATAGAGTTCCATAAAAACATCCACCACCTGGGGGTCGAAATTCTTTCCACGGCGTTTGACCAGTTCCGCCAGCGCTTCCTCCTCATCCCAGGCATCCTTGTAGGGCCGCGCCGTCGTCAATGCGTCGAAGACATCCGCCACGGTGACAATCCGCGAGGCCAGCGGGATTTCCTCTCCCTTTCTGCCGTGGGGATACCCGTTGCCATCCCAGCGCTCGTGATGATTCCCTGCAATATCACGGGCGACGCGATAGAACTG
>CAZLII010000067.1:0-11371 GCA_964559065.1 uncultured Nitrospirales bacterium
GACCGCGAGCGGCGCGCAGAGTGCGCAGGTCTTCGTGCGGCGTCCCTACATCCTGCGAACCGGCGTGCCGCGCTTCGCGCTGCCCGGCGACGTGTTCCAGTGCCGGGCCGCCGTATTCAACACCACCGATGCGCCCCGCCGCGCGCGCCTCCGCTGGACGACCGAAGGCGCCCTGGAAGCAGCGGAAGGCGTTCAGGAAGTGACCGCGCCCGCGCGGGGCGACGCGGCTGTGAAGGTGGATTTTCGTGCGTCGCAGATTCTCGGTCAGGGCGCGATCCAATGGGTTTGCGAGGTGCTGGGCGCGGACGGCGCGGCGATAGAGCGCCTCTCCCAGCACGCCATGCTGCCGGTGCGCCCCCCGGCAGCCCATCAGACCCACCACGAGTTGGCCATCGTTTCGTCTGGTGAAACACGGGTTTTCAAAAACACGAGATTTTTTGAAGATGATCGCGTGGAATCCTGCATCACGGTCGGGGCCAACAGTCTCTTCAAACTCGAACGCGCCTTCCGCAATGTCCTGCATTATCCGCATGGCTGCGTGGAGCAGGTTACTTCGAGGTGTTTCCCGCTTTATGTGCTCAGGAAATACGCCGAATTTACGGGAGACCACCTTGAGCAAGGCGAGACGGCCGAACACTACCTGAGAGCCGGGATTGACCGCCTGCTGAGCATGCAGACCGCCTCCGGCGGGCTTGCCGGGTGGCCGGGCGGCACGCAGGTCTATCCCTATGGGTCGTTGTATGCCTGCCATTTCCTGACGCTGGTGCGCCGCGACCGCGAAATGGAGGTGCCCGAAGAGGCGTTCAAGGCGTTGCAGGAATATGTCCGATCGCTTGTCACCCAGGCGGGGTCCGGCATGTCGTCCAATTTCATGCGTGCATATGCCGTCTATGTGTTGGCGCTCGACGGCGACTTGTGGGCCATCAACCAGATCGAACGCTTTGACGCCATCATGCTGCCCCGGCATGCGCGCTACTTGCTCGCCGCTGCACTTGCCCTGAACACCGGCGACGCGCATCGTGTTACCGCATATCTCGAGACAATGCCCTATGAGCCTTATCTGGAGCGCGAACAGGGCGACACCCTAAACACGGAAATCCGGAATACGGCCATCGAACTGCTGGCATTGCTGCAAATGAAAGGCGACAGGAGCGCGGTGGAGGAGCGGGTGGCCGCGTTGTTGCGCTACGTTGAAGGCGGTACCCGGATGACCACGCAGGAGAACGCTTTCGTCGTCTCGGCGCTTGCCTCCTATTTCGGCTCGATTGACGAAATGCTGGGCGCGGTTTCCGGCACGATCAGCGGACCCGGCGGCGACGCCCATGTGCAGGGAAAGGACCGCTACAAGAACGAACAACGGGGCAAAGGCGTGGCATACACCGTCGTCAATACCGGCCTGGTCCCGCTGGTCGTCAACTTCATTACTGCGGGCATTCCCACGGAACCCGTGGACGCCAAGGCTCAGGGGATCGCTGTCCAGCGCATCATCAAAGACCAAACGGGAGCCGTGGTGGAGAAAAACGAATTCCGGCATGGTGAGAGTTATCTTGTTGAATTGCATCTGCAGTGCCCGGAGAAATTAAAGAATGTGATCGTGTCGGATTTGCTGCCCGCCGGTTTCGAGATCGAGAATCCCCGGCTGGACGCCGATCTGCCGGTGGCGGCGCAGGCCGAGTCCGGAGAAACACGGGGCACGGCCACGCCTGAATACCTGGAAATCCGCGATGACCGACTCATCGCCGCATTCAATGAACTCAATCGGGGCAGGCACGTGTATCGGAGCCTCGTACGCGCCGTCACCTCAGGGACATTCCAGTATCCCGG
Source organism: uncultured Nitrospirales bacterium (assembly GCA_964559065.1). GTDB lineage: Bacteria > Hydrogenedentota > Hydrogenedentia > Hydrogenedentales > CAILVY01 > CALEDJ01. Next base: position 1,825 of record CAZLII010000067.1, read on the forward strand.
CGTCCATGCGGGGTGCATGTATGATCCGGCGGTCTTCGCAATCACCGCGCCGACCATGATCGAAATAAGGTAGGGGATTTTTCCGCAGGAGCAATGTTTGGCTATATGACAGGCAGGCAATTTTGCAGGCGCCTTCGACTCCGATTCCGGTTTGTTCCGGCTTTGGTGTGCTTGGCCGCTTTTGGCGCGCTTGCATTCTTTGGCGCTACCCTGTTGCCGCCATTGGAAAATTCCGGGGCCTATCTTGCCGCGGCGCGCTCTGGGGAAATGCTGGACCGGTCCGGGCGTCTACTGCATGCCTTCCTGAATGAGGCGGACCATTGGTGTTTCCCGCGCCATCTGGAGGATTTCAGCCCGCGTCTTGTGCAGGCCACCATCGCGGCGGAGGACAAACGTTTCTACCGGCATGCCGGGGTGGACCCGGCAGCCATCGTCCGCGCCGCAATGCAGAATCTCCGGCGCGGCGGGGTGGCCTCCGGCGCATCCACGCTGACCATGCAGGTCGTAAAACTCGGTGACCGCACCCCCCGCACAGTGTTGGGTAAAGCGGCGCAGATGCTGTGCGCGTTGCGCCTGGAGCGCAGCGTTTCAAAGGATGCCATTCTGGAAGCATATCTGAACCGGGCGCCTTACGGGTTGAATCTGCTGGGCGCGGAGGCGGCGGCCAGGCGATATTTTGGCAAGCCCGCGTTGGAACTGACCCTCTCCGAGGCGGCGCTGCTTGCGGCATTGCCGAAAGGTCCCGCCGCCTATCAGCCGTTCACGCACCCCGATCGCGCCCGGGCGCGGCGTAATTACGTGCTCCGCCGCATGCGTAAGGAAGGCTACATCAATGACAGCGAATGCGAAGCCGCCGTCACGCAGCCGCTGGGCGTCGCCTGGCACGAGCATCCCCGCCTCGCGCCGCATCTTGCCATGCGCCTGCGGGAGCGGATTCATCGCGAAGGCGCGGTCCGCGTCACGCTCGACGGCGACCTGCAGGCCCGCTTGGAGCGTATCCTCCCGCGCTATTTGAAGCGCTTCGACAATGAAATCACGAATGCCGCCGTGATGGTCGTGGATGTGGCGTCCGCCGAGGTCATTGCGCGGGTGGCTTCGGCGAATTTCTTTGATGCGCTGAACGCCGGCCAGGTGGATGTGTGCGAGGCGCGCCGTTCCCCCGGCTCCACCCTCAAGCCCTTTACTTACGGCTTCGCCATCGAAACAAATTGTCTCTATGCCACCGAGCGCCTCTTGGACGATGCGCTCGACCTCGGCCGCTATCACCCCGAAAATTTCGATGGCGACCACTATGGTCTCGTCAGCGTGAAGGATGCGCTGCTCCATTCGCTGAACATCCCCGCCGTCATTGCGCTGAATCGGCTGGGTGTCAAGACTTTCCGCGATCGACTTCAGGACATGGGCATGAGCACCCTGAACAAATCTGCGGAGCACTACGGGCTGGGGCTGACGTTGGGCAACTGCGAGGTGCGGCTCGACGAATTGACCGCCGCGTACCGCATGATCGCGGACTTGGGACGCTATCGGCGGTTGCGCATCCTCGCGGATGCGCCGGAAACCGCCCCGCCCCGGCAGTTATTGTCGCCCGGCACGGCCTGTATCCTCTACGACATGATGGAGCAGCCCTTTCCCCGCGAGCCGGACGACGGCCTCATGCGCGCGCGCGGCGCGCCGACACGCGTCTGCTGGAAGACGGGCACGAGCGCCGGCTACCGCGACGCGTGGACCTTCGCCTTCAACCGCCAATACGTCGTCGGGGTGTGGCTGGGCAACAACGATGCGCGCCCCTCGCGGCGCCTGGTGGGCGCGCGCGCCGCGTTGCCGCTCGCGGCGGCGATATTCCGCAGTCTGCCCGCCGGTTCCGCGCCCGCATGGCCGGACACACACGGTAACGTGAAAACGGTGTCAATTTGCGTGACAAGCGGCTTGCCCGCCGCGCCCGCATGCCCCGCCGTGAAGTCCGCCGAGATGCCGCGTACGCAATACCTGCATCGAAGATGTGACGTGCATCATCCGCGTCAGGGCGGCGGCGTCATTGCGCGATGGCCCGGCGCGCCGATGCAGTGGGACCTCGCGCGTGTCAAGAATCCGGTCGCGCTGGACGCTGATAAAAAGAATGCAATCACAGAAGAGCGGCGCACCCTCTGCATCACATCGCCGTCCGATCAGGCACGGTATGTGTTGACAGGCGAGCCGGACGGCGACCGCATCCGGTTGACGGCATCATTGGAGGAGCGCGCCGCGCTGCACTGGTATCTCAACGACCGCTACCTGGGGCAATCCGATGCTGCGTCGCCCTTGTTTCTTTCGCTGGAACCCGGTGTCCACAAACTGTCCTGCATGGACCCCGGCGGCGCGACCCACAGCATTCAATTTGAGGTGGTTACTCCCGCGCGTGGCATGCGCCTGAAAAGTTGACCGCGGAACTCACTCCGTTTGCGCGGGCGGGTGGTAGGGAATGAGCAGGATGTCCAGGTCCTGCGGGAGCGGTTCATACAGCCACACGTTTCTTCCCGTCATAGTCACCACCGCCTCCCATCGCCCTCTTGCCTCATTGTCCACGCCGTCCATGCCGGCGCTGTACAGCATATATGCGTCTTCGTGCCGCCGGTATGCCAGGGGCAATCCATTCACGGCGTCCGCAGGGAGTTCCGCAATGTAGTCCGGTACCAGTTCCGCCAGTTGATTCGGATATTGTCCCTGCGCATGCCGGAAACGTTCCAGGGCAATCGCAAGTCGCGCAGCGTGATAGATGTTGGTCTCCATGGCCATCCGCTCTGCGAGGTCCAACAGCATCAACCACGGGTATGCGGGCAGTTCGTAACGGGATATGCGCCGTGAAAGCGGTTTCGTCATGCCCTTGTCAATTTCCGAGGGCGTTTTCCGCACCCACTCACGCCAATGATCCCTGTCTTTGGCAAACGTCCGCACGGCCCTGTCCAACCGCCGGTAGAGCATCCGCCGCTCCATGCGCGTGACAAATCGCATGCTTTCGATCGGTTCCGGATAGAGAAAGGTCAAATCAAACTTCTCCCACACATGCTCCAGCATGACAACCGGATCGGGGTAGGGAGGGCCAAGTTGTTCCAACGCTTCCTGCAGGGCCTCCAGGGCGTTCGGCGACACATTTCCACGCGCCATCAGAATGACTTGATATGTCGGATCCTTGGCGTAGTGGACCTCCTGTCCCCAGCCGATGAATTCCGGGACCATTTTCCGCCACATGCGGATAATGTCCATCATCAACGGGACCATGTCTTCGGTGCGGTGCTCCATGCGCGCCATGTATGCCGCGTACAACGTCATATTCGTCAGCGTGTACAGATGTCCTATGTGTGCAGGCGCCCACGGTAAACGCGGCGGGGAAGAGGCAAGAAAATGGGGTTGTGCAACGGCAGCCCGGAACTCAGCGACCGATGCGTCGAACTGGTGAAACAACTCCCGGAATTCATCGGCGATGGGCTGGACCGCGAAAGCATAGAGCAGTGAATGCGCCACGGCATCCATGCCGCTGTGCCGGCCCGAAGCGCGATAGAATTGCGGTGTGATGAATCCTTGTCTCCTCTCAAACACCGGCAGTGCGTTCTGGGCGCGCGTAAGCGCATGCAATGCGTTCTCCGGCGCCGCGCGCAGCGCGTTGATGGCATCATAATCCCGGTCCAAGAGGCGGGGCGTGGGATTGTTGAACCAGTGCACGGAAAGCATGAGGGCGATGCAGATTAACATCATACCGAGGATAATGGCCAGATTCCGCTTAATGGAGGCGGGCCTGCGACGCCGCTTCATGATTACCCTCCGATCGCACGGGCGGCGGAGTATTCTCTGATGCGCACGGCGAGGGTGGTTGCAGCAAGAAAGGCGGCAATGATAATGCCCAGGGCAATGGCGGCTTTCCCTGCGCTGACCATGAAGATTTCTTTCTGGAAGGTCCCGAGCACGGTCTGAATCTCAACATTGAGCCGCTGCGTGGCAAGCGCGGGCAGCAATGCGTCGGTGTACTTCTGGATTGTGAGGAAGTCAACGATGCCCGGCACGAGCAGCGCGATGCGCTGCCAGCCGTACAGCACGATGACGCCGATGATGATCGGCCGCCGCGTGGTGGCGCCGAGGAAGGCCGCCAGTGCGCCGTAGGCGGCAAGCGCAAAGACCGACACACCGCAGTAATGCAGCAACAGTTTCACATGCTCCCATTCAAACGAGAGTTTATCCAGCGCAGTGCAGGCGCTGAACGTGAGCGCACAGGAAGCGACAAGGATAATCGAAGTCACCAGAAAGTATGCCAGAAAACGGCCCAGCACCCAGGCCGAACGCGGAATCGGGCGTGTCAGCATGTAGGCGATGGTCTGCGATTCCAGTTCCTCGCCCACAAGCATAGCAGCGAAGAAAAGCGCCAGCAATGGCGCCAGCATGTTGAGGTGCACATGCTCCGCCGTATTCGTGAAGACCCTGGCCCCGTCCTCCGCAAACTGGGAAGGCGAAAGAAAGGCCATCGAAAGCGGCACCAGCACCGGCAGCATCGTGATGATCGCCGCCAGCACAATGCGCTGACGCCGCAGCATCAGCAGCAGCATCTGCCCAAATGCCGCCGCTACATACGTCGCATACGCGCCGCGCTGCGGCCGCTCCCAGGCGATTTCGGTCGTTTCCACAGTTTCCGTCATGAAGGGTTGTCCTGTCTTTATCGCTTCTGTCCTTGCCGTCCTTTTACATGGCCTGCGCTATTTCGTTAGATAATCAAAAACCGCCTGCAAGTTGTCATCGGCGCACAGGATGGCCCGAATCTGCCCGGGTTCTTCCTCCGCGATGGTGTTCAAGAGACCATAGCAGGCATTCGGGTCGCGCGTGCGCAGGGTCAAGTTGCCATCATCAAAACTCACGCTCATGGCGCCGCTCTCCTCCAGAAAGCGGCTCGCAATCAGGCGCGGGTTGGCGCATTCCACGGTGATCGTATGCGGGTGTTCGTCAATCAACTCACGGATTTGCCGCACCCGCCCATGCGCCAGCATGGACCCGCGATACAAGAGCACGACGTTGTCGGTCACCCGCTCGATTTCGTAGAGAATATGACTGGACACGATGACGGACAGGCCCTGCGCGCCGAGGCGGCGAACAAGCGCATACATCTCTTCGCGGCCCTGCGGGTCAAGCCCCGACATCGGTTCGTCCAGAAACAGCAATTCGGGCCGGGTGGCCAGCGCCTGTGCCACCTTGATGCGTTGCCGCATGCCCATGCTGTACTCGTCAATCGGATCGTGCATACGGCCAGTCATGTGCACCTGCTCGATAGCGTCCTCGGCGGCGCGGCGCGCTTCCCGGGGATACATGCCCCAGTGCCGGTTCAGCCAGTACACGAACTCATAGCCCGTCATGTTCTCGAAAAAAGTGTCGGTCTCCGGGCAATACCCGATGCGCGACAGGACGTGGCGGTTGTTGTGCGGCGGGCCGCCCAGCACCTCGATCCGCCCCCGGCTGGGCGTGTAGATGCCCAATGCCAGTTTGATGAACGTGCTCTTGCCCGCGCCGTTGGGACCAAGCAGGCCCGTGACGCCGGTCCCGATGCTGACGTCCAGGTTGTTCAGCGCCACCACCTCGCCGAACCATTTGGACAGTTCCGTGCTCTGAACCACTACCGTCATGCTGCCAACTCCGCGCGCCGGACACGCCGGACGATGATCCACATCATGATAAGGCTCAACCCGGCGACGTATGCCATGGACCACTCCCACCGCAGGTCAAACAGCAGAAATCTTTCTCCAAAGAATTGCTGGCCGATGCGGTTGATGGCCATGGGGACGGAAATGATGAAATAATTCCGGTTCTGCAGCACCCCTGCGAACGCCCCCGCCATGGTGGAATTGGCGATCAGGATCATGAAGATGGCGATGGCGGCGAAGTTCTGGCTGGGAAGGAGCGCTGAACTGGCGAGGATGCCAAGTGCGGCCGGCACAATGACGACCAGCGAGAATCCCAAAATGGGGAGGGGCCACCACCAGGTTTGCTGCAACACTTCCATTTTGGCGAGCAACATGTTGTGCAGCACCACCAGGAAAATGGCAGGTGCGGCGGAAATAGACAATCCCAGAAGAACCAGGGCAAGGAACTTGCCAAGTGCATAGTCGTACCAGCGGATCGGCTTGGAAAAATAGACTTCCATGAGATTGTAGCGGAAATCGTTGCAGATCATCCCCGACCCGGCGTAGAGGAAGAGAATGAAAATCAGCGGCGTTTGAAGGCGTATAAAATCGAAGAACATCTGTTCGTTCACCATCAGTCCCTGAATCTGACGGAGGATGGGGGTGAGGGGGTGGTTCGGGTCCTGAATGACCACATCATAGGCGACCACTTGAAGCAATCGCAGGATGCAATGCAACAAGGCCAGCAACAACAGAATTAGAAACGGCCGCGCCGTGGCCAACACGCGCAGTTCCTGCTCGATCACAATCCACCACCGGAAGCGCTGCCGTGTGCGGCCTTCAAAATGGCGGTAACTTCGCTGGTATATGGGCACGCCGTCAGGTCCTTTCCGCCGGTTTCGAGAATATTTCAGTCAGACTGTGCCGCGCCTTGCGGAAATGGCGGATTTGTGTCTGCTGTTCCCGCGCAATGGCGAACAGACGCTCCGGCTGGTCAATGCCGTCCGGCATGGCGATCAGCAGATTCTCGTCTTCGAGTTGGGCGCTCTGGAATCCCTCGCGGTGCAGGGCTTCGATCAGCACGTCCATGCGGTCCCTAACGCGGATTTCGTAACAGCGATCCTGGGGCGCAGTCAATTCCTTGATGCTCCCTTCGCGGGCGATTTTTCCGGCGGCGATCAGGATAATCCGGTCGCAGACATGCTGGACATCGGGCAGCAGGTGGGTGGAGAGAATGACCGTCACCCCTCGCCGTGACGCCACTTCGCCGATCAGGTCCAGCATTTCGATGCGGCCCTGCGGGTCCAGGCCGTTGGTCGGCTCATCCAGCAACAGCAGTTTGGGGTCATGCACCAGCGCCTGCGCCAGTTTCACCCGCTGCAGCATGCCGGTCGAGTACGTTTCCATCTTGCGGTAACGCGCCTCGCCCAGCCCGACGTAATTCAGCACTTCGTGCGTACGCTCCATGGCGTCCACCCGGCTCATGCCGAACAGCCGCCCACAGTAGGTCAGGAAGGAAACCGCGCTCACTTTCGGGCTGACTACTTCCCGCTCCGGCATATAGCCGAGCAACTGACGCACTTCCAGCGCCTGCTTCGGCATCTGCCTGTCGAACACCTTCACGGACCCGCGCCGGGCGCGGTTGAAACCGAGCAGGGTCTTGAGCAACGTGCTCTTGCCCGCGCCGTTGGGACCGAGCAGGCCGATGGCGCCGCCGTTGACGGCGCACGTCACGCCGTTCAGCGCCTTCAGGTCGCCATAGCACACTTCCACGTCATTGAGTTCAATTTGGGCCATAGTACATCCATGCGGGCCGTCTGCATCCGCGCATCAGGGCAAATCCAAAGCGCGGGCGAGCCAGTATATCCCATTCCCCGGTTCGGCATCTAAAACTGGATGGCGCAGTCCAACGGAATGGTGTCTTCCTCCCCGGTCACGGTGACGATTTCGGTGTGCACATAGCGCACCGAGAGCATGTCCCGGATGCCGAATTCAAAATAGTAGATGTCCACCTGCCAATCGCCGGGCGGCACGTCTTCGATCATGAAATTGCCCATGGGATCAATGCCCGTGCTCTGTCCCGTGAGTTGGGTAATGTCAACCATTTGGCCCAATGCCGCCAGGCCCAGTCCCGGCGGACGCAACACTGCGCGGCCGCCCAGCGGCGAATTCGGGCCGGGGGAACAGCGTCCGGCAATGCGCACGCCGGTCCCTTCGCCGAAATTGTATCGAGTCATGCGGTTTTCTTCGATTTCGACTTGGATGCCTTGGGCGTCATAGACCCCGCTGAGGCTGGCCGAGGAAGCGTAGGTCATCATCACTTGATAGGTGCCCGCCCCCAGTCCTTCAACAATGTAATAACCGTTCCGATCCGTAGAGGCGGTTTTGGTGGTGCCGCTGCCCATAACCAGGATCATCGCTCCGGCGACGGGGCGGCCGTTGCGGAAGACATAGCCCTCCAAGCCGCCGCCTGTGCCGATGCGGATGACGATGCCGCGCACCACGCCCTGTTCTTCCAGCATGATGACGCCGCTGTCGCCACCCGCCAAGGTGTCATGCTGTGCGACGACAACATAACTGCCCGCGGGCAGGTCAGTGAAGGAGAATAGGCCGTCCGCGCCGACCCGCGTGGCCTTGCGGGCGGCGGCCTCGCCCAACGCGCCGATGAGCATCGCCTCCGATTCCGAACCGGCTTCAATGACCATGACCAAGGTGCCCTGCGGGCTGCTGCCGTCCGCTGTCACCACGGTCCCTTCAATTGTGCCGCCTTCGCGGCTGAGATACAGGACAATGCCATCCATGGCTTGTCCTGCTTCAAGCAAAATCTCGAGGCGACCGGGGGTGTATCCGGCGGCGCTGGCTTCCAGGCGATAAGGCCCTGCCGGCACGTACAACTCAAATGACCCGTCCGGCATCATGGTGGTGGTCTGAATCGGGTCGCCGGCCATCCGCGCCAGACCGAAAGCGGTCCCGGCGCTCTCCAGCATCGGCAGGGCCGCGACCCGATATTCCGTTTCCGGCGGGCTGTTGGTCTCCCGCACCAGCACGACGCCCCGCACCAGCGACGACGCCTCCAGCACCACGCGGTTTTCGCGATTCAGGAGCACCCGGCTCAGTGTGCGCGGGGAGTAGCCGTCGAGGCGCACCTCCAGGCGATAAATGCCCAAACCGATGCCGTCGAAGCGGAAGCGCCCGGCGCCGTCCGTCCGGCCCTGGCGCGATATGCTGTCCATGGCATCGGTGCTCATGCCCTCCAACGCTACCTGCGCCCCTTCGAGCGGCGCGCCGGTGGAATCCGTCACGGTGCCGTAAACCATGTGCTCGCCCTGGTCCACCGGATGCAGAGCCAGTACTATGCCGGTGATATCACTGTAGCCGTTGGGATAGATCGGTTGACCTACCGCAGCGACCTTGTAGCCCCGTTTCTGCGCAAACAACTGGTAACTGCCCGCAGGAACCTCTTGAATGACAAAACTTCCATCGCCGCCGGTACGTGTATTGCGGAAGGCGTGCGGCGATTCCATTGGGGAAAGCAGTTTTGTATAGGAAGGAATACAAATGACTTCCGCGTTTTCAACCGGATTGCGGCGGTCATCCACGACAACTCCATAAACCGAAGTGCCGGAAAACATGAAGACATCAATGCGCACGCTTCGATTCGCCGCCGTCAGGATAAACGGGTCCGCCAGTTGCGGGGAATTATTCTCCGCCGTCACATACAGCCGATATTCTTCATTTAGGGGAACGCCCAGCAGTTCATAGTAGCCGTCGTCCTTTGAGGAATCGGTCAATGGCGGGGCTTGGCGCACCACGGCGGACAAGGCTTGCGCAAAGACGCTGTCCGAAGTGCATAGCACTACGTCCGCCCCTTGGACGGGGTCCCGTCGCGGCGTGGTGACATAGCCCCAGACCAC
>CAZLII010000068.1:0-3585 GCA_964559065.1 uncultured Nitrospirales bacterium
ACACCCCTCGAGGTCTTCCAAAGCGACCTCGTTGCACTTGAATGTTGAATCCGCCTTGCACATCGCCCGAAAGAAAGGCATCCCTCACGGCGACGTACAAGGAAGGATTGCTTTCGTCACTCGGCGGGCATTCCCGCCATTTCTTCCTTTTGCATTATCACCGATTTGAAGGTGACGCTGATGGTGGCGCGGTGATAACTGGGGTGCCGGCAACAACCCGGGCTTTTCTCGCGCCCGCAATGACAGTGCACTTCTGCGATCAAGCCGTTTTCCTGTTCCGGATCGTAGTACACGCTGGCGCGCGGGAAGTCCCTGCAATACTCCCCGATTACTTTGCCCAGTTCCTGCGCCGTGCATATCCGGCGGCGGATTTGCCCGCGGGATTGCAGGACCACCTCGAACAACGAATTGGGATAATCGGTGAGAATCCCTGACCCCACGTACCCGGCGGCGCGCCACCCTTCCGCAAATCGCTCGTGCATCACAGCCCCCTTTCCTCTGAACACACCAACTGTTTCCCGAATGATTCGCCCGGGCTGCCTATTAACCCGTATTCGGGGAGAATGACGCCATTATACGAAATCCCCCAAAATTCCGCAAGGGGCAAATTACGGCAAGAACCAGAGGCCGGATTCTGCAGAAAAACCAAGAATTCTGTAACATTTTAGCGGAATGGCGTAAACCGTCGCGTCATCCATAAAGGCACCCCAAAAATTTGGTGCAAAAAAATTCCCTGCGCCATTCGGCTAAACAGTAACAGAATTCTGATGATCCCTCTCGTATCTGCCGGTGTTGGGTCACGTCTTGATCTCCAAGAGTATGCCTTATCGGCGGCGGCTGCGCCAGTATCCGGCTGCGTTGACAAGGAGGTAGGCCGCGCCGCAGACGAGGATGATGACCGGTCCGGCAGGGAGATCGGGGCTGTAACTCAGGGTCAAGCCCAGGCTGGTGAATGCCGCGCAGAGGATGCAGGCGCCCGCCATCATCCCCGCGAGCGATCGGGCGAAGCGTCCGGCGATGGCGGCGGGCAGGGTGAGCAGCGCGATGACCAGCACGATGCCGACCACCATGGACAGGACGACGACGGTGACGGCGGTGAGCATGAGCAGGACCATGTAATAGGCGTCCACGGGCAGGTTGCGCAAGCGCGCGAATTCCTCATCGAAACAGACTGCCTGCAGTTGCGGATGGAACGCCGCCGCCAGCCCCACGATGATCACGTCGAGGAGGAGCGTTGTCCAGAGGTCCCGTGTCGTAACCAGCAGGATGTTGCCGAAAAGGTAACTCATCATGTCCTGGTTGTAGCCGGGGGTGCGGTAGATGAACAGGATGCCCAGCGCCATGCCGACGGACCAGACTGCGCCGATGGCGGTGTCTTCGCGCTCGCGCGCGCGCAGCGCGACCCAGCCGATGATACCTGCGGCGAGGATGGCGGCAACGAGCGCGCCGTGCACCGGCTGGAGCCAGCGCCAGCCGTGGACGACGTTCAGATATTGCGCCGCGCCCAGCCCGGCCAGCACGCAATGGGCCACACCGGCGGCAATGTACGTGATCCGCCGCGTGACCACATAGGCGCCGACCACGCCGCAGGCGACGCTTGCGAGCAATCCCGCGATCAGCGCGTTGCGCGCCAAGGGCGACACGGCCACGGCCTGCCAGAAATCAAGCATGGCGCGCGGCCTCCCCGCCGCCGAATGTCCCCGGCGCTTCATAGCCGCAGATGTGGCGCATCAGCCGGTCGTCAATGCGGTCTGTCGGCGGATGCACATGCACCTTCCGATTGACGCAGACGATCATTTCCAGGAAACGCGAGGCCACCGCCGCGTTGTGCGTTACCAGCAGCACGGTGAGTGCCCCGTGCAGTTGTTCCAGCAGACCCAGGATTTCGTTCTCCGCGCCCGCATCCACGTTCGACGTCGGTTCGTCCAGCAAGAGCATCTCCGGCTGCGCGGCGAGCGCGCGCGCGATCGCCACCCGCTGGCGCTGCCCGCCGGACAGGCGGTTGAACCACTGTCCTTCCAGCGCGCGCAGCCCCACCACCTCCAGCGCCTCCGCCACCCGCCGCCGCGCCTGCGCCCGGCCCAGGCGTTCCGCGCCGCCCAGACAACCCATGCGCACCACGTCGAAGACGCGCACGGGAAACAGCGGGTCAAACGCAAAATGCTGCGGCACATAGCCCAGTTGCGGGCGCACCGCCTCAGGTTCCTGGCCCAGGATTTCAATGTTGCCCTGCGCCGGCTTGATCAGCCCCAGCAGCAGCCGAAACAAGGTGGTTTTTCCCCCGCCGTTCGGCCCGACGAAACACACAAAGCGCCCGCGCGGTATGGTGAGATTCACGGCTTCCAGCACCGGGCGCGATTCGTAGGTGAAGGAGAGGTTGCGTATCGTCACCGCGGGCGTTTCTTCATTGGCGTGCATCGCCCAGACTCCGCACGGTTTCTCTTGCAATGTGATCCAATGTTGCTATGAGGTCCTTCGACAGCGGGTCCAGTTCCACAATTGCCGCGCCTGTTTGCTGCGCAACGGCCGCGGCTGTTTGCCGCGAGAACTGCGGCTGCACGAAAATCGTCCGCGCTCCTTCCGCTTTCATTCCATCCACGATCTGTTGCACACGCTTCGGCCCCGGTTCCTTGCCCTCAAATTCGACCGACACCTGCTCAAAACCGAATGCGTCGGCAAAATAGGCAAAGGCGGGGTGATACACGTATATGCGGCGTCCGCGGAATGGAGCCAGCAACGCCGCTATCCGTTCATGCGCGGCGTCCAGGTCCTGCTCCAGGGCCGCCAGATTTTCCGCAAAGGTTGCGCGCGCTTCGGAAAGCATCTCAGACAGCGCCGCCGCCACTGTCGCCGCCTGCGTTTTCACCCGCTTCGGGTCCATCCAGATGTGCGGGTCCCAATCCCCGTGCACATGTCCGTGATCGTGGTCATCATGGTCATCGCCATGCGCGCAGCCCGTATCGGCGAGCAGCGCCACCCCCTCGCGCGTGTCCACCACCCGAAGATGCGGACATGTGCGCGCTATCTTGGGCAACAGCGCATTCTCGAACGGCATCCCCACGCGGAAATACAACTGCGCGCGCGACAGCGCGTCCATTTGCCGGGGCGTCACCTCGTAGGTTTCTTCCGACTGGCCCGGCTGCACCAGCGCGCTCACCTCCACCAAGTCGCCCCCCACCCGCTCGACGATGTATGCCTGCGGCAGCACGCTCACGAAAACCCGCAGCCTGCCCGTCGCATCCGGGGCGTCACGTGGACCGTCGCCGCCGCACGCGCACAATGCCGCGCACAGCGCCATTATTGCCGACAATCGCAAGCACCCGTCGTCGCGTATCACCTTGGCGCTCCCTCTGGTGTTTCAACGATTCGGAACCCGTCATAAGATGCGGCAATGACACCACATGTTCGCCGCACATCACCTATTGATACGATGTTATCATTAAGAACAGCGACGGTCAACCCGCCATTCCCCACACCGTTCCGCCGCCTGTGGATAACCCCGGACTGGCTACTATAAGGGTGGGTGAAGCGGGGCGGAACCCACCATGGTCTTCGAGCGGCCACTTTCTTAACAGCGTAGTGTTG
>CAZLII010000068.1:3685-11359 GCA_964559065.1 uncultured Nitrospirales bacterium
TCATTTCGAGCGTAGTGTTGTCATTTCGAGCGTAGTGTTGTCATTTCGAGCGTAGTGTTGTCATTTCGAGCGTAGCGAGAAATCTTCACCACAGGCCACGATTTCTCGGTCGCTACGCTCCCTCGAAATGACAAAAGCAGTCGGGCATGAGGCTTCGCCTCTCCCGTTAACGATGAAAATGGGGGAAATTTTCAAGGCAGGTTTGTCTGTAGGAAAAGCCCTTGGCGCTACCCCGATTCGATGGTATTTTCAAGGTTATTGAAACATGTGGTTTGGATTGCCAATAGTCTATTTTGGACAAGCATGAGGCAGCATCTCGTTTGGTGGCCGGGATTGGGGCAGGAGGATCAGATTGGAAAGCCCCGATTGACGGCATCCAGGAACACCGGGTCGCGGAACAGGGACTGCACCATTTCGCGGAGTGCGGCGTCGAGCGCCTTATTGACGCGCTTGGCGGACATGGTCATCCCGGGTTTCGACCACTCCTCGCGAATGTTCTTCTGGAACAGTTCCTGACCGTCCACGTTCAGCACGCGCACGTTGAAGAGGGATTCGGTGTCCGCCCGGCGCGACCAGAAGCCGACATTGAAATCCGTATACAGTTTCTGAAGCCGCACTTCGATGACCGCACCACCCGCGTCCACGACATAGCCGCGGTTCGCCAGTTCGGCCTCCATCGCATCCGTCAAGACCCCAGCGACGTCATTTGTCGCGACGATGGGCGCCATTTCCACCCCCTTCATGTTTTTTCTGGCGCTGACCCGGTCCCGAATGGCGCGCTGATCAATGACAATGACCTGGGCGCGCCGCAATTCCGCGCCGGGGATGCGCGTCACGTTGTACTGCGGCAGGTAACTCAACGTGACATAGCCGCTGCCGGTGGCGCACCCGCTGAGAATAATCGTCATACCCACGACAGCAAACAGGCCGAAACGCACGCTCTTTTGCATCGGTTTCATCCTCCCTTTTCCCTTTCTCGCGCTCATTCGCTGGATGACCCTTGGGATGCAACAGGCCGCCCATTATCATTGTACATATCTTTTTTCAGGTGAAAAGTTCCCGTCGCGGAAACAGGCTGAAGCCTGTACTCCAAAACTTTGGACCCCTCGTTGCACCGCTCCCGCGGTGCAACGCCCGGCGTCCCGCCCGCATTCCAACAGGCTGAAGCCTGTACTTCAGAACCTCAACAGGCTGAAGCCTGTACTCCAAAACTCTTGTGATCAGTTTCTGGACCAGTGCCAGGCGAGTTGGTTCAGAAGCGTCATGGCCACGCGCGCGGCGATGCGGCGCGCATCGCCTTCAATGCGCACGTCGTCCGTGACCGCGGTGCCGATGACGGCGGCATCCTGAAGGCGCATGGCGCGCGCCACCATGCGCGGCACCTCGATCCGGCGGTCGCCGGACACGCGCCGCTCGATGGCTTCGCCGCGCTCAACGCGAACGGTGATGAGGATGTCCGCATAGTTTTTCAGCCCGGCCACCTGGGCACGTTGCGTTTCCGGCAGGTCGGCATAGGAAAAGACCGCCTGTTCCGTGATGCCGTGCATGCGCACCGCCGTGTCGCGGTCAATGATCTTCACGGGCACGCGCAGAAATACGCCCTCGAAAGCCTCCCGCATCATTTCGATTTCCTGGCGCGGGTACGCGTTGGAATTCGGATCAGCCGCTGAAATGGTCTCGCGGTTGCTGTCCTCCATGTCGCGGTTGAAAATGATCAGCACGCGCGGCGCCCCGGCGCGCGCATAGGGGCCGCGCGCCTCGCCCGCCGCCACTTCCAATTCCTCCGAAAAACCGGGCGGCGCCGGCATGATGTGGTGGGCGGGTTCCGGGCGGTCCGGGGGCGGCGAGAAGGTTCTTGGCGGTATCTCCGCGGAAGGCGCGGGAACCTTTTCTTTTGCCGCGCAAGCCGCGACACCCAAAATCAGCGCGACAATGCATCCCCATCGCAACAGATTCATGGCTGCGTTCCTTTCATTCTCAGCTCGCCTTACGCACGCGGACGGTGTAGCGCTCCGAGCGCGTATTCAGGGCGGAGGCCTGGTAGGTTTCCATGGCGTTCGGATTCAAAATCACCGTCTTCCAGGCGGTCTCGTCGCCTGTGGACAGTCCCTGGGCGTCCTTGAACACCGTCTGCACCTGGACGGACATGGTCTTCTTCGTCAGGTTACGCAGATTCGCTTCGGCGGTCAGCCGCCCGTCGCTGGTGAATCCGGCGCGCTGGACTTGAACGCTGAGTTGCTTCACGAGTTCTTTGTCCAGCAGCACGAGGGATTCCGTATCTTCCGGCGAGGGCTGCACGGCGCTGGCGGTGTAGGGACCCGTCTTACAGCCAGTGGCAATAATGGAAAGACCCAAGAGGGCCGCCAGCGCGGCGACTGTGATGCGGGATGTGGCGTTCAGCATGTAATGGCTCCTTTCTTTCAAATCGTTCCGGCTTCGCGCCGGTTGCGTTCCTCATTGGTTCCAGACAATCACGACTTTCAGCCCGTCGCCCGGATGCTCGACACGACGTTCCACGGTGCTGGATCGCCCGCGATCTCGAAACTGGAGCGTGTTTTCTCCGGGTTCAAGGCGCATCGGGAAAATGTAAATGTCGTCCGGGATGGGCCGGATGGCGCGGATGTCGGCATCGGGTTTTGTGGCCGCGGAAACGCCCGTTGTCGCAAGCCCCGCCACGATCAATCCAATCCCTGCACCCAGCGCGGCATCGTTGCGGTGCTGCGTGGCGACCAGCGCTGCCCCGGCGGCAACCGCTGCGACGCCCGCCACCCCCGTGCCTGTCTTGAAGATCGCCTTGCCCCGCAGAATCCCGTCAACCTCCCGGCCCCCGCGCGTGGTGGCCTGAAAGGTCATGTTGTCTAAGGGACCGGGCGCGTTGGCCGTCACCTGCCCATTGACAGCAAGTTCAACTGCCCCGCCCGCGCCGTCGCCCGGCGAGAATCGCAGTATCTCGCCGTATTGGCCGGCCTGGTATTTCGTAGGGCCCTTGCCGGAGAAGAAAACAGCGATGGTGTTGAAGTCCTCCGGCGGGTCCATCACGGCCCCGGCGTGGCGCGCATTTTTCCGGGCGCGTTCCAGGCATTCCCCGGCGCGGTAATCTCCGAGCAGCAGATTGCACAGTCCCTCCAGGTAATCCATCTCCGCGAGGTCATCGTGATATTGCTCTTCCGGCGGCGCATCCAGCGAAGAGCGGTCCGCCAGTGCGCCGCTGCGAAAGGCCGCGCGCGCATTCTCGTAGTCGCCTTCGCGCATATACAGCAGGCCGCGCAACAGGAAGATCATCGCCTGCTCATATGGCTCGCCGCGAAAGCGCTTCGCTTCCTCCTTGTGGAACTTGGACCGCGCACGCCGGGCCGCCTTGTCGCCCGCGCTGCTTCCCTCCAGTTCGAGGAGCATTGCGTCAAGCACGCGCTCGGCTTCCTCGTATCGTCCCGTTTCAATGGCCCTCACCGCGATGGCGTAGCCGTTGCGGACGGCATCCCGCGCACCGCCTGCGGTCAGGTCGGCATAGTAAGGGTACAGGGGATCATCCGGCGATATATCCTCCGGCGGCAGATAGTCCGCGACCTCCGTGCGCAGCGCCGCCTGGCGCTGCTGCAAGCGCTCCTCGCGCGCAGTGCCGGCGCAAGACGCGCCCACCGCCGCAAGCAGCGCGGCAAGCGCCGCCAAACCGACTGCACGAACTATCATCCGCGAGCGCACAAGGTCCTCCCTTCAGCATGTGCTTTCGTGAGGGTCACCGGTACGCGGCGTCTTCGAGACCTTCCTTCTTGATTTCCGCGAAGTTTTCCCACACCTCGATCGAGGTCTCCGCGTCAATCAGCCGGAAGGTGTACAGCACATAGTCGGACCGGCCCGTCGAGGCGGCCTGGCTCAGTCCGGTCAACTCGCCGGTGAGGAAGAAGTCCGCGCCGGCCAAATCGCCTTCGCCGCCACTGGTCACCAATCCTTCCCGCTTCAATTCGCGCTCCCGCTCCACCGACTCGATGCGGTCCCTCGCGACAAAGTACACCTTGCCGTCGCATTGTGTGTTCAGCAGCGCCTTGATGCGGCGGTTGAACAACTCGCGGTTGATCGGGAAGCGCGTGTCGTTGATGACCGGCAGCAGGGCGATTACCGGCGGCGTGCTGGCGTGCGCGATCTTCGGCGTGCCCAGAATGCTGCGCGCCATCTTGTCCGTCACTTCCACCAAATCCTGCGAACCGATACCGGTGCCTTCGCCCCGGCTCTGCACGCTCGGGTCCACGCGCTGCGGCGGAACACCGCCGCGTGGCCCCGAGGACCTGGCACATCCGTCCAGCATTAGTACGGCGGCCAAAAACAGCATCAACAGTCCCAAATGGTTTCGCATGGCGCATCTACCTCCTGTGCTTGGCATCTTCCAGTCTCTGTCAAGACGAGTAACTTGTCCCAACGCATTCAGCATAACACAAGTACCCGCTGCGGAAATAAGTTCATTTTGATACACGCATCACCATTGCTTCCAGACGCACAGTGCAAGGCGGTTATTCACCACAGAAATCGGCCCCAGAGTCGCCGATGTCGGGGCTGTGTTGAAGAAGTGGCTATTGTGTTAACTCCAAAGATTGCATTGCTTGGCTGCAGAGTTGGGCGGTTTTTAGCATTTTTCTGGTGGTATTGACAATATTGACAGAGTGTCATATACTAAAATCATGAAAAGGCAGGGAGTCAGCAGTGTTCTCCCAAGACATTCTTCTTCACCGCTGGAGTTGGCGGGCTGGTGGAACGAAGTGCCGGGGGAGATGTTCTGAACTGCCACAACAGAAGGAGGCTGCAATCATGCGCGAAAAAGGTTTTACGCTAATCGAACTCCTGGTAGTGATCGCCATCATCGGCATTCTGGCGGCGATCCTGCTGCCGGCGCTGGCGCGGGCGCGCGAGGCCGCGCGCCGCTCCAGTTGCCAGAACAACCTCAAGCAATGGGGCCTGATTTACAAGATGTACAGCAACGAAAGCCCCGCGGAAAAGTTTCCGCCCATGGCGCGGAAACACGCCGGGAGTTGTCTTCAGGCCGAGCCGTTTGTCAACCAGAATCACCTATGGCCGGATTCTCCCGCACTGTTTCCTGAATACTGGACGGATGTCAACATCGCCCTATGTCCTTCCGACCCTGATGAATCGGAATTCGAATACTATTACTACCGGGAACCAGTGGAACCGTGTCGCTTCTGGGACATCAGTTACCAGTATCTGGGATGGGCGCTGAAGACAGAACATTACCTGAATCCGGGCGTGCCCTTCGACAAGTGGCCCGCGGACTTCTGGGCGGACATCAACATGAATCTAATCATGGTGATTGCCGGTCCTCCCTATGTGCTGGGCAACGGCGTTGCGGCAGGAACGCGTCGTCCCCAGAACGACCCCATCTGGACGACGCTGCACGACAACGACTTCAAGTTGCTTGACGGCCAGGTCGTCTATCGGCTTCGGGAAGGCATCGAGCGCTTCTTTATCACCGACATCAACAACCCGGCGGCATCCGCGCGCGCACAAAGCGAGATACCCGTCATGTGGGATATCTCGGTGTGGCCCACAGACCCTGTCGCCGGGATGCCTTCCTTCAACCACATTCCGGGCGGCGGCAATGTCCTGTTTATGGATGGGCACGCAAAATTCATCCGGTACCAGGAGGAGTGGCCCATCTGCAGCACCTGGATCGTATTGCTGACCGAATTGGCAAGAGAAAACGACCCCTATAATTAGAGGGGAGCGCGCAGGACGGCAGCGACGTCAGCGGAACACAAAGCATTTGACAGGGGGTGGGTGCTTTGTTATAATTCAGACTTGTTTCCCCGAAGGGGGAGATCTGTCTTTAGAGCGAGGTGTGCAACGCGAATGAGCGTACGTCACTTGTGAACACCGCCGTTACCTTTTCTTCAGCAATGGCCAAAGGAGTCTCCGCATGGCTGTAGCCCCATGTCTCGACCGCATTTCTCTCGGCGTCATGCCTGAAATCGCGGAATTGCCGGACCTGATTGAAATCCAAACGAAATCCTACAAGGATTTTCTGCAGTGGGACGTGCCCCCGGACGAGCGCGAGCCGAAAGGGCTTCAGGAGGTTTTCCTGGAGGTTTTTCCGATTGTGTCGCCCAATGGGCTGACCCGGCTGGAATTCGTCCATTATTCCTTCGCGCCGCCGAAGTACACCATCCAGGAATGCCAGGAGCGCGGCATGACCTATGCCGCGTCGCTGAAGGCGCTGCTGCGGCTGGTGCGCCTGGAGGAAGCGGGTTCCGGCAATGAACTGCGCGAAAAAATGATGGTCGAACAGGAGGTTTTCCTGGGCGAGTTGCCGGTGATGACGCCGACGGGCACCTTCATCATCAACGGCGCAGAGCGCGTGATTGTCAGCCAGTTGCACAAGTCGCCGGGCGTCTCGTTCGAGCGGAAGATTCACCAGAACGGCAAACCGCTGCTTTCCGCGCGGATTATCCCCTACCGGGGGGCGTGGCTGGAGTTTGAATACGACGTCAACGACTATCTGTGGCTGACCATAGACCGCCGGTCCAAAATGCTGGCCACGGCGTTTCTGAAGGCGTTCGGCTACACGGAGCCGGAGGATAACCTGTCCCTCTTTTATGCCTTCGACACGGTCACCTTCGGACGGACCAAGGTCAAAGTGAACGGTTCGCCCAAGGACCCGGAAGAGATCGAGGGGGCATGGCTGGCGGCGGACGTGATTGACCCGGAAACGGGCGAGGTTCTGGCCGACGCGGCAACCGAGTTGACGATGCCCGCCATTGAACGCATCATGCATTCGCCCGTGCAGGAGATCAAAATCCTGAACGCGGAGCAGATCGCGCGCGACGCCACCATTGTCATGACGCTGTCGCAGGACAAGACCCAGACGCAGGAAGACGCCTTCCGAGAGATTTACGCGCGGGTGCGCCCGGGCGACCCGGCCACGGAAGCCACCTGCCGCACATTCTTCAACCGGCTCTTTTTTGATGCCAGCCGCTATGATTTCGCAGCGGTGGGCCGTTACAAGATCAACCGGAAACTGGGCATCCAGGTGCCGCAGAATGTCCGAACACTCACCAAGGAAGACGTCGTGGCGACGCTGCAATATCTTGTGCGGCTGCGCGTGGGCGAAGGCGTATTGGACGACATTGACCATCTCGGCAACCGCCGCGTGCGCGCGGTGGGCGAACTGCTGGCGAACCAGGTGCGCATCGGCCTGGTGCGCATGGAACGCACCGTGCGCGAGCGCATGAATTTCCAGGAGGAAGAACAACTTTCCCCGCAGAACCTGGTGAATCCCAAGCCGGTCAGCGCGGTGATCAAGGACTTCTTCGGCCGCAGCCAGTTGTCGCACTTCATGGATCAGATCAACCCCTTGGCGGAACTGACGCACAAGCGGCGCCTGAGCGCCTTGGGGCCGGGCGGCCTCAGCCGGGAACGGGCGGGCTTTGAAGTGCGCGACGTACACCCCACGCACTACGGCCGCATCTGCCCCATTGAAACCCCCGAAGGGCCAAACATCGGCCTGATGGCGTCGCTGTCCACCTACGCACGCATCAATGAATACGGCTTTCTGGAAACCCCCTACCGAAAGGTGGAAAACGGACGCGTCTCAGAGCGGGTGGAGATGCTTTCCGGCTATGATGAAGACAACTACGTCGTCGCGCAGGCCAACGAGCCGCTGGATAAGAG
>CAZLII010000069.1:0-11354 GCA_964559065.1 uncultured Nitrospirales bacterium
TGGGTGGAGGTGGGCAACCGGACGGCGGTGATGGGGGCGCGCGCCTTTGAGTTGCACGACCCGGCGTTTCTGGCGACGTTGACGGATGAACTGACGAGATACCCGAACATTGACGTGGTGGCGATGACGCTGGGCGGCAACGACTTCATGCGGGGCTTCCCCAATGTGCTGCCCTGGGACCCGACCCGCACGGTGAGTTTTTATGACTGGTGGCGGGACAACACGGACGGCAATCCCGACAACGACTGGGACGCGGATTTGCTGTACAGCCGGCTGAAGTCGGATATTGCCCTCATTGTTGATTACCTTCTGGCGGTGCGTCCGGACATCCGGGTGCTGCTCCTGAGTTATGACTATGGGGCGCGTCCGCCGAAGCCGGGCCACGACTACACGATCGAAGAACAGCACCTGGCCTTCGTGGAGATGGACCGGCGCAAGCGCGAAATCGCGGAGGAGCGGGAGCGGGTGGACTTCGTGCAGAACTACGGGATGATGCAATACAGTTTTGGGGTGCCGGATGCCGAGCCGCCGCTGCCGCCGGGGGCGGTCCCGTATCCGGGCGACGCGCCGGACTGGGACCCGTGGCCGGGGGGGCTGCCGCAATACCTCTCGCCGGTGGAGGCGTACATAGACCAGGACATCCACCTGACGGAGGCGGGCTACGCCATTTTGGCGCGTCGCGCGCTGGACCTCTATGTGGAGGAATGGCTGAACTATCCCAAAGTGCTGCAGGTGCTGCCGCTGGACGCAAAGAACGGGCAGGGTCTATATCGGGTCACCTTCACGCATGCGGTGGCGGGGGTGGACGCGGGGGACTTCGAGGCCTTTGTGGACATGGGCAAGGGGTGGAAGGCGCTGGAGGTGGTGTCGGTGGACCCGGCGACCGGCCCGGCGGAGGAATACGTGGTGACGGTGGACAAGGTGGGGGTGTCGGGGGAGGTGCTGCTGCGGGTGCTGGACGATGATTCGATTGTGAGGTCGGACACGGGGGCGCCGCTGGGCGGTCCCGGGGCTGGCAACGGCGTCTTCGAGTTCAACGGCGTCTATACCTTCGTGGACATTCCGTTGCCGGAGGACGAGGACTTCGAGGGGGCGCTGCTGTTTCTGTACATGGCCTCGCAGGCGTATGAGCACCTGCTCTTCGGCTTCAGTTTTGCGCCGGACTGTTTCGACGCGAACGGGAATTTCCTGCTGGAGGGCAACATCACGTCGGAGCCGTACATCATCCCCGGCAACGGGCTGCTGGAGCACTACGAGTTCATGCTGATCCAGGCGTGCCTGGAGCGGCCGGACCTGGACCTGAGCGCTGGGGGCGGGGCGACGCATGCGGCGGTGCGGGCGGCGTGGGACCGGAACATCGCGCAGATTCAATACACGCTGGGCGGCGCGGGGGGCTTGGCGGACGTGATTTTGCCGGGGCTGGACACAGTGTTGGCGGCGTACATGACGATGGGGGGGTTCAACGAGAAGTTGCTGGTGACGACGCTGATCACGCTGCTGGCGGGCATTGAGGAATTTCCCACGAACATCCAGTTGGACGGCTTGGAGCAGAGCCTTTACACGTACCTGCCGCAGTGGCTGTCGGCGGCGGGGGATGCGGACGGGGACGGTTTCACGAACGAGCAGGAGTATGCGTATTTCGCGGTGGACGGAGTGGCGGCGTACCTCGAGGCGGCGCTGGACCCGGAGATCACGCCGAAGACGGGGGCGGGCTACCACGTGACGGGCGATTTTATCCGCATCGCCGTGCTCGATACGCCCAAGTATGACAGCCCGTTCCAGTGGTATCGGGACGGCGCGCCGCTCAGCGACGACGGGCGCATCGTGGGCGCGAGCACCCGCACCCTGGATATTCTCTACGCCCTGGAGGAGGACACCGGCCTCTACACCTGCGACTACCTCAAGCCGGTGGCCGCTTACGGCGCGCCGCCGCAGCCCGCCGTCTACGGCCCCATTGACGTGCGCGTCGTGACGCAAGGTGAAGGTGAAGGCGAGGGCGAAGGAGAAGGCGAAGGCGAAGGAGAGGGAGAGGGAGAGGGGGATATCGGCGTACCGGAGATTCACTCCGCCGATGTTGATGGTGACGGTCGGATTTCACTGTCCGAATTGTTGCGCGTAATCCAATTCTTCAACTCCGGCGGCTACCATTGCGCGGCGAGTCCCGAAAGCACCGAAGATGGGTATGCGCCAGGCCCCGGAACGGAACATGATTGTACGCCGCACGCCGGCGACTACAATCCGCAAAACTGGCAGATTTCCCTGTCCGAACTGCTGCGAATGATTCAGTTCTACAATGCGGGCGGCTACCACGCCTGTCCGGACGCGGACCCGCCCACGGAAGACGGTTATTGCCCCGGCCCCGCACCCATTTGATATTGATTGAAGCAGCATATTGGGAACAGCGCCGTCGCAGGGCACCGCCCGTGATTGCCTTCTTTCGGATGGGCCGGATGCGGCGGTCATGTGTTACGCAACGGCATTTTTTGTCAATCCCCTCTCATGCGGAGAGGGCGCGCGTCTCGTCTTCCAATTTGTCGCAAAAGCATTTTGCCACGGCGAAATCGGCAGGCGCGTCCACATTCAGTGCGGTTGCGATATCGGACGTTGTAATGAGAATGTCCCGGGCGGGGCTTTGCACGCGGCACCGGAATTCCACTTCGGGGTGGGTGAGGATCATGGTGAAGAGGGTTCCGGGCAGGTCGCCGAGGGGGGCGCGGTCCACATGGCGCAACCGCATGGTTGCGCGCGCGGCAAGGCCGCCGAGTTCCGCGCTGCGCTCCAGGGTGAAGCGGCCGCCCGCCTGCTCGGCGGCGGCGCGGAAAAGGCTCAAGCCGAGGCCGGTGCGCTTGCCTTTCTTGGTGGTGTAGAACGGGTCCAGGCTTTGCTCCGGCAATGTCGCCAAGCCGGGGCCGTTGTCTTCCACGCTGATTTCCAGCAGGTCTTCTTCAGGGTCTTCGCGCAGCGTGACGCAGACCACGGATGCGCCGGCGCGCACCGCGTTTTCCAGCAGGTCGAGGATGTGCAGCGACAACTCAAGCAATGACGCACCGCCCTTCTCGCGGATCACACCGCAATGTTTCCGCCAGCGATTCAAAGTTCGGCGACTCCATGGCAAACAGGGTCCGGCACCCGCCGATTTCCCCGGGGGAATGCGCGTCGGACGCGGCGATCAGCGGCATACCCAAATGCGCGAATGGTTCCTGACGATCCTCGCGACTGCCAGATGCGGAGATTTCCAGCGCGTCAAAGCGCAGATTGTCCGGAAAGAACCCCAACTGGCTGGTGACGGAGAAGGAGGGACGGTCCACGTGCGCCGCGATGGCCAGGCCGCCGTGATCGCGGACCATCGCGACGGCGTCCGCCAGCGGAAACGCAGAGGCCATGGAAAGCATCTGTGTTTCCCTGGCGATTTTCTCGCCGTCAGCATTCATAATCCACTGGTCCCCATAAAGGCGGGGCGGCCCGCTAAGCGCCGGTAGCGTGCTCCGCACCTTTGCGCCGACCAACACAGCGGCTTCGGCATTGGGGAAAAGGCCGATGAGATGCACCTCTTCCGCAGTGGTGATTTCGATCCCCGCCAACACGGCAATGCGGTTGTTTGCATGGCGTTGGGCGGCGGCCTGCACGGCGGCAGCATTGTCGGCGCTGTTGTGGTCGCAGATGGCGATCAGATCCAGTCCCGCCTGCACGGCGGCCTGCACAATCGCGCGGGGGGTCATGATGTCCTCGGCGCACGGCGACAGCGCCGTATGAATGTGCAGGTCTCCAGCGACGGCGATCACCCCGGCGCGCCCCGCAATCCCAGGGCATAGAGACGGCCCGCGATTTCGAACGCGGGTTCCGGCGACGCGAACAGGACAATGCCTTCTTCCGCCGCTTTTGCGCGCACTGTCTCGTCCGGATGGCGGCCCATCGCGAAGACCACCGCCGCCAGTTCCGCATGCACGGCCACCGCCACCACGTTCAAATGCACCTGGACCGTCACCAGCACGCCGTCCTTCGGCGCGTTCGCCAATACATCGCTCAGGAGATCGGAAACGTATGCGCCTTGAATTTCCCGGTCCGCCCCCAATGGCAATTCCGGCGTAAGATTTTCCAGACCAAGTTCCCTGGCAATGTCTTGCAGATTCACCGGCGTCACTCCCTTCATCCCGGGCGGTCCGCCCCCCGTCCGCCCCGATATTCGATGGCATTGTACACCGTTTTTTCTGCGATTTCCTCTTTGGCAGCCGGTGACGGCTGGCGCTTCGCCCGCACTTGACAGGCTAAAGCCTGGACTCCAAAACAGGCTAAAGCCTAGACTCCAAAACTTTTTCCAGATTCTGCATGAGTTGGATGGCGTAGTCGGCGAGTTCGTCCGCGATGCGCGCGTGGCAGGCATCGAACGGGAGGATGGGTTCGCGCACGCGCGCGGTTCTGAAAACGCCCTGCCGGTGCAGGAGCCGCTTGAAGAAATGGATGGAAATATCGAGATGCTGGTTGGAGAAGGCGATCACCGGGAGCAGGCGGTCGAACAATGCGCGCGCGGCATCGCGGCGGCCGGCGTGGTAAAGGGCGTAGATGCGCGTGTAGATGGGGTGCATGGCGGTGGGCATGAACGCATGCACGCCGCGATCCATTGCTTCGATCATCTGCATTACGGCCCAGCCGCCGGAAACATGGAGGCGTCCCTCCGTGGCTTCGATCACCGCGCTGTACTTGACGCCGGCGGGAACGACTTCGATTTTCAGGGCCTGAAACGCGGACACTTCCCGGAAGAGCCGCGCAATCAGCGGGACGGGGACGCCATAGCCCGCAGGGTCCCAGTCCTGGACCATCAGGAAAGGCGGTTCCAACTCCGCAAGCGCGCGCAGGTCGCGCTCGTACTGCTGGTCGTCGTGATAGGGGATGGCCGCCAGAATGCCATCGCAACCCAAGTCCAACAGGCGACGCCCCGCGGTCACGCGCGCTTCCGTGGCGGGCGCGGACGCGCCGCCGATGACCGGCTTCTTGCCGCGCGCGACTTCCAGGACCGCCAAGACCAGTTGCTCGCGTTCCAGCGGCGATAACTTATCCACCTCCGAGGCCATGGCCGGCACAAGAAACCCCGCGACGCCCGCATCCAAAGCGTGCTGCACGTTTTTCTGGAATCCCTCGATGTCAATGGCGTCGTCTTCGGTGAATGGGGTGTTCAGCACCGTGATGATACCGCGAAGTTCCGTCAGCGGATTCATGTCATCCTTCCTCGATGCGCAAGTTCCGGAGTACATGTTCTGGAGTACAGGCTTTAGCCTGCCTAAGTTCTGGAGTACAGGCTTTAGCCTGCTCTGGAATATGGGCTTCAGCCTGTGCCCCGGCGACGCCTTCCGGCAAGGAACAGGCACCCCAGCATCAGGCTGACGGCCAGCGCATCGCCATAGAACACGCCGGACACGCCCGGCATGGACGCCGTCACCGGTGCAGGGTCCGGATTCGCGGCAACGCCGTCACCGGGCGCAATCACGCTTTTCCCGGAAGCCGCCGGATACCCCATGGCCTGCGGCCCATCATCATGATAATAAACTGTTGCTTCATCGGGCGGCGCATCTTCGATCGACAGCAGCCAGATGCGCTGCGGGATGTCGAGTAAAAACGATTTCACGGTGGAGGCAGCGCGGTGGCCCCTGTCCGGCCCGCCCAATTCGCTCATGCACTCCGCGTTGATGCGCGCTTCCACCCAATAGTAATGGTAATGCAGGATGATTTCAGGGTCATTGTTGCATCCGGCGAAGCAGCCCGTAGGCGGGATGACCTCGGCTGCGCGCGCGCCGACGTCATTGAAGAAGGTATTGGCAATCCATCCGCTGATGGGTTGCGCCGCGTCGGAATCGGGGGCATCCGCGCGCCATACGCGATAGGCCGTGGCCCCCGGCGAACCAGTCCAAGTGATCACGACATGCGTGGCATAGACGCCGTCGGTGGCGCTGACATTTGCGGGAGCGAGCGGCGGATTCGGGCAGGGATCGGGGGGATCGCTTGCCTCAATGACCACGCTGTCCGCGGCGCTGTTCAGCACACCGTCGCTTACAATGAGTTGCACGACAAACTGCCCCGCTTTGTCCGCCACAAAAGTCGGCTGGACAGCGGCGGAATCATTGAGATGCGCGGCGCTGCCCGTCGGCATCGAAGCGATGCTCCAATGATAGGTCAACGCATCGCCGTCGGGGTCGTGCGACGCGCTGCCGTCCAGCCGGACCACGTCGCCGACCGTAACCGACTGGTCCGGCCCCGCGTTCGCGACGGGTCGGCTGTTCGTGGTGCTGATCACCACGGTGTCGGGTGCGCTGGAAAGGATGCCATCGCTCACGATCAACTGCACGACATACT
Source organism: uncultured Nitrospirales bacterium (assembly GCA_964559065.1). Lineage (GTDB taxonomy): Bacteria > Hydrogenedentota > Hydrogenedentia > Hydrogenedentales > CAILVY01 > CALEDJ01. Next base: position 6,346 of record CAZLII010000069.1, read on the forward strand.
CGCCGAATACGTCAATGACAAACGTGGGCGTGGCGGTGTTGGCGCCGCTGAGCGCGGCGGCGCTGCCTTCGGGACGCGAGACGAAGCGCCACGCATAGGTGATCGGGTCGCCGTCGGGGTCATAACTGTTCCGTCCGTCCAAGGTGACCTGTTGCCCTACTTGGCGCGTCTGGTCGGGTCCGGCATTGGCGACCGGCGGGGAATTCTCGGTGCTTACGGCCACATGGGCCGGTTCGCTGTCCAGGCTTCCGTCGTTCACAATGAGTTCGATGACATAGGTTCCGGCCTGGTCAATGGTGAATCGCGGGCGGACGGCGGCGGGGTTGCTCAAGGTCGCGGCGCTGCCGTCGGGCCGTTGCGTGAAGCGCCATGCATAGCGCAGGGCATCGCCGTCAACGTCATAACTGCGGGACCCGTCGAGCGTGATTTCCTGCCCAACGCGGCCGGACTGGTTTGGCCCGGCATCGGCGACCGGCGCGCTGTTGATCGTGCTCACGCGGACGGTGGCCGGAACGCTGTCCAGCGCGCCGTCATTTACAATCAGTTGAATCACATAGGTTCCGGGGGCGTCAATCTCGAAAGAGGGATTCACCGACGCGCTGTTGGCCAATATTGCGGCGCTCTCGCCGGGTTTCAATACGAAACTCCAGCGGAAGGTAATTTCGTCGCCGTCGGGATCATAACTGGCGCTGCCGTTCAGGGTGACCCGCTGCCCCACGCGGGCGCTTTGGTTTGCCCCGGCGTGGGCGACGGGGGGCCGGTTCTCCACGACCGGGGCGGCGGTGATGGTGGCGGTATCCGGATCACTGTTCGCCAGTCCATCATTGACCACCAACTGCACGACATAGGCTCCCGGCGCGTCGGGGACAAAAAGGGCCGTCGCCTGATTGGCGTTCTGGAGGGTGGCGGCGCTTTCCGCGGGTTTGGATGCGAAAGACCAGGCGAAACCCAGCGCATCGCCGTCCGGGTCGCTGCTGTTGCCGCCGTCAAGCGTCACCGTATCGCCGACCGTGACCGACTGGTCGGGGCCGGCATCCGCCACCGGCGGACTGTTTGCCGTGCGCACGCGCATCGCATCCGGGGCGCTGTTTTCCGTACCGTCATTCACCACCAACTGCACGGTGTAATTGCCGGGCGCGTCAATCACCAGGCTGGGCGACACGGTGTTCGCGCCGGCCAATTCCGCTGCGCTGCCCGCGGGCCGCGCCGTGATGCTCCAGGCATAGGTGATGGGGTCGCCGTCGGGGTCATAACTGGCGGACCCGTCCAGCGTCACCGTGTCTTCCACCTGCGCCGACCGGTCCGGTCCCGCATGGGCAATCGGCGGCGAGTTCAGGCATTGGACCGTCACCGTGTCCGGCGGGCTGTTCACGATGCCGTCGTTGACAACCAGCGTGATACGGTATTCGCCCTTGCGGTCGAGCGTGAATCGCGGGGTCGGCGACGCCGGATTGTCCAGGGTCGCCGCGCTGCCTGCCGGCCGCGCGCTGAATGACCATGCATACGTAATTGTGTCGCCGTCGGGATCGCTGCTGCCGCGCCCGTCGAGCGCAATCACATCGCCCGTGCGGCCGCTTTGATCAGGTCCCGCGTTGGCGACCGGCGGCCGGTTCGCCACGGAAATGGTCATGGTGTCGGGTGCGCTGTTGACCGCGCCGTCATTGACGACCAGTTGCACGGTATATGCGCCGATTTTGTCGGGAGTGAGCGTAGGCTGGGCGGACCCCGCGCCGGAGAGCGCCGTCACGCTTCCGGATGGCTTGGACAGGAGCGTCCACGCGAAGGTCAGCGGGTCGCCATCGGGATCGCTGCTGCCGCGCCCGTCCAACTGCACCGTCTCGCCGACGTGCGCGGTCCGGTCCGGCCCGGCATTGGCGAGGGGCGGCCGGTTCGGCGCAACGATGGTCACGGTGTCCGGCGTGCTGCTCAGGGTGCCATCGCTGACCACCAACTGCACAACATAGTTCCCCTTCCGGTCAATGGTGAACTGCGGGGTTGCCGCGGTCGGGTTCAGCAGGACGGCGGCGCTGCCCGAAGGCCGGCTCACAAAGGACCACGCATAGGTGATAACGTCGCCGTCAGGGTCGGCGCTGCCGCTGCCGTCGAGAAAGATGGTGTCTCCCACATAGCCGGTCTGGTCCGGCCCGGCGTCGGCCACGGGCGCGCGGTTGGCGGTGCGGACGGTCACATAGTCCGGGTCGCTGGTGGTGAAGCCGTCACTGACCACCAGCCGGATGACATAAGAACCGGCGCGGTCCACCACGAAATTCGGATTGACCGTGTTCGCGCGGTTCAGGGTCGCCGCACTGCCCGCCGGTCTGGACTCAAAGGCCCAAGCATAGGTAATCGGGTCGCCGTCGGGATCATAACTGGCCGACCCGTTCAGCGTGGCAGTGTCCCCTACGTACCGCTGTTGATCCGACCCCGCCTCTGCGATGGGCGGACGGTTCTGCACGGTGACGGTCATGGTGTCCGGCGCGCTGTCCACCTCGCCGTCGTTCACAATCAGCCGCACGACATACGCGCCGCGCAGGTCCGGCGTGAAGGAGGGCGTCGGCGATGCCGGGTTGCTCAAAATCGCTGCGCTGCCTGCGGGCCGGGAACTGAAGGACCACGCATAGGTGATCGGATCGCCGTCGGCGTCGAAACTGCCGCGCCCGTCCAGGTACACCGGTTGGCCCATGAACGCAACCTGGTCCGAACCGGCGTTCGCCACGGGCGGCGTATTCACGGCCACCGTGGACCGGAACGTGACGGTATATGTCCCCGTACTGTCGAAATCAAGCACATGCAGCAGGCTTTCCGGTTCGGGTTGGCCTGCGCTGTTGCGGATGGTCCGGCGCGTGGTCCAGACGTTTTCCGTGCGGGGATGAACGCCATCGCTCCGGTGTACGGACTCAAGCACATATTCGGATTCGAGGGGATTGGGGACCCGCAGATAGGTCCAGCCCGGAGCGACGTCACCGGTCAACGCATAGCGGAGACGCGCCTGTTTTTCCTCTTCCTGCACCAGGGTTACATTGGTCGCCGCCGCAACCGGAACCTGCGCGCCGTCGCCGAGGTAGATGGCGTCGGGAAATTGGTCAGGGTCGGGGGCGGCGTTCACCAGAAAGTCGGGCAGGCCGTCTGGGGCTGCGTCGCGCGCCCGGACGGTGCGCACCAGGTCCACCACTTCTATCGGCGACGGGAACAAAACCCGCCGCTGCTTTTCCATGTCGCGGCAGGATGTTTGCAACGTCAATTCGGCGAGTGTGCCGGCGTGCATCGAGGCAAGGTCCCACATCACGCCGGCTCTGGCGCCCGGGGAAATATCGCCCAAGTCCAACCGAAGCGCCGGGAATATGGGGTCCGCTCCGGCCAGGGTCTGGAACACCTGGAAACTGCCGAAGGGTGCGTCGTCGCGAGCCGCGATTAGCGGCTCCAAAGCGATGACCGACACATCGTAGGCGGGCGTGACACCCGCATTGCGCACCAGCATTCCCGCCTGATACGGCTCAGCATCTTCTATCGTCTCCGTCAGCGGATCGTCGCCATACACGGCAAACGGATGCAGCAAGACTGCCTCCAATGCGACCGGCGGATAAATGATTACCAAGTCCGGCAGAGTCCCCAACACCCCCGGCGCGCCGCCACTCTGAAAATGAATCTCGCCAGTGACCAGATAGAACCCCAGTGAACCAGGCGCAGATTCCGCGCGCGGCGTCACCGGCCATTGCACGCGCGCCTCGCCGCCGGGGTTCAGCGTCGCTGTCCCGTCAATGCCGCTGATCCCGGCGAAGGTCGGCGCGCCGATATCAAACAGATGCGCTGCGTCCGCGCCAGTGACATCCTGAATACGCAACAGAATTTCGACATTATCGAGCGCGAAGCCGTGGCTTGCCAGGGACAGGACAAGTTCGGCGGCAAACGGGCTTTCCGCCAAAAGCGTTTTTCGGGAGGCCGTCGCCGACGCGAAGAGGCAGGGTTCGGCGGCTTTCTGTGCTCCTTGCGCGTCTTTGGCATCACAGAACAGTCCCAGTTCAAACGACGGCGCGGCGGCGTAGGCGGCCACTTCGCCATCAGCAGGCGCGGGCATGAAGCCGTATGCGGGCGGCGCACCGGGACAATGATCGGGCGGGAGCAGGACGGCGATCGGCTCGCGCCGCCATTCCAGGCGGCCGTCCACTTCCCATGAATAGACCACGCCGGATGGGAAACCCACGTCGCAATCACTATCCTGCTTGTCGCGCTTGCCATGGGCCGCGTCTTCCACCAGCACCGGCACCGCGAGCGATGCGCCGGGCGCAATCGCGCCCAGGTCGTCAACCAGCGAGGTGAAGACATAGCGGGAATGCTCACCGAAATACAGGCGGGCGCTTCGCGCCGGCATCCCGCCGTGATTGGTGATGATCAATTCCAGTTGCGCCGACGGCCCCTGCAAGAGACCAAGGTCCAGCACGGGCGGCTCCACGCTGAGCGCCGCCGCCTGCGTGCCCGCATCGGCGGCAACAGACACCGCCACGCGATACGGCTCCTGTTCGTCCTGCGGCGTATAGGTCCACCGCTGCCGCACAAAAAGGCGGCGTAATCTCAGTTGTCGCACGACAGTGCGCCCTGCGCGCACGCGAATCGTATCCGAGAAGAACGCATGGTGCGGCGAAATGACTTCGATGTTGTAGAGGCCGGCGGGAAGGTCTGCGAAATCGGCGCGGCCCAGGGAATTGCTGACGACCTGCCCGACGATTTCGGCGGTGTCCGGATCGCGGACGCTCACCGTCGCGCCGACCACCTTCGGCTGCCCGTCGGTGGTGTACGTCAGATCGTCCCACAGCGTGAATTGCAGCCCGCCGCGTTCCTGGTCCACCACGTTCAGATGGAACGGCACGGAGAGGTTGCCCGTTGTGCCTGTCCGCAGCCGGATGAAGGTCTGTATCAGTTCCACCGGGGCATCCGGCGGCGGAGTCAGTTGCAGGGTCACCGGGATGGACTCGCCGGGGCCGAGGTCCAGGGGTTCAACCGGGGCGACCAGC
>CAZLII010000070.1:0-11334 GCA_964559065.1 uncultured Nitrospirales bacterium
GGTGGTAATCAAAACGCGACAATAGCAGCAGCGCGGCAAGTCCCGCCGTCGCAAAAGCAATTTGCCGGTTCAGGAGGCCGCCGGAGGCGCCGCCGACGGCGCTTGTGCTGAACACCATCAGCACGCCCAGCAGCACCAGCGCCAGAACAGCAAGCATCAAGGCGCATGTGTCGTATTTCATACTGACGCTTCCTTTGTTGCCGCAAGCAGGGTGCGCACACACTGCTTGAAGTCGCGGCCGCGTTCCTCAAAATTGGCGTACATATCGAAACTCGCGCAGCCCGGCGAGAGCAGGACCACGTCGCCGGGAACAGTCGCCGCGCGCGCGCGCGCCACCGCCGCCGCCATGCTTTCGGCGCGTTCGGCGGGGGCAAGGTCGCCGAAGGCGGCTTCCAGCAACGGCGCGTCTTCGCCCAGCGTAACCATGTGTTTCACCATGCGCCGCATCAGGGGCCGCAGTACGCGATAATCCGCGCCTTTGCCCCGTCCGCCGGCAATCAGCACGACGGGCCGGTCGAAACTCTCCAGCGCGACACGAAGACTGTCCACATTCGTGGACTTGGAATCGTTGTAGTAGTCCACGCCGTCGCACGTGACCACATGCTCGATGCGATGTTCCACCCCCCGGAATTGACGCAAGCCGGCCAGCACACCCTCCCAATCGAAGCCGCCCGCGCGCATCATCGTCAGCGCCGCCAGCACATTCGCCAGATTGTGCCGACCGGGCAGCGGATTGTCGGCAAGCGCCGCCACTGCTTCGTCGCCGTGACGAATGATTGCGCCGTCCGCCCAAAAACCGTCTTTGATGCGATCCGTCAGGCTGAATGCCATACGGCGCACACCCCCCGGGACCGGCATCGCCGCTGTCCGGGGATCGTCCCAGTTCACCACGGCGGCGTCGCCGCGCGTCTGGCGGGCGAAAGTCCGCGCTTTCATTGCGGCGTACTCTTCCATCGTGCCATGGCGGCCCAGGTGGTCCGGCGTCAGGTTCAATACAGCCGCGACCCACGGGTGAAAGGTCTCGACATTTTCCAGTTGATAACTGCTGACCTCGAGGACGATGAACTCCGGGGGCGGCGCGTCCAGCACCGCCAGCGACAACGGCGTGTCATTGTTTCCGGCCAGCGCGACGCTGCGCCCGCAGGCGGCGATCATTGCACGGAGGAGTTCCGTCGTGGTGGTCTTGCCGTTGGTGCCGGTCACTGCGAGGACGCGCGATTGGCAGAAGCGCCAGGCCAGTTCCAGTTCCCCCAGGACCGGCACACCGCGCGCGCGCGCCTGCGCCACGGGCGCAATCGCGGGCGGTACGCCGGGGCTGAGCACCACGAGGTCCGCCTCCTCGAAGCGGCGCAGGGTGTGGCCGCCGCATTCATAGGCGACGCCCAAGGCGTCCAGCGCGGTGCGGTGGGCATCCAGAGACGGCCCGTCATTGCTGTCGCTCACAAAAGGGCGCGCGCCGCGCGCCAGCAACAGTTTTGCCGCGCCCACCGCTGATCGCCCCATGCCGGCGAGCACCACATTCTTGCCGCGAAGTTCCACTTGTTCCAACCTATTTTAGCGCAGTTTGAGGGCGCTGAAACTCATCAGCGCCAGAAGCAGCGCGATGATCCAGAAACGCATGGTCACCTTGGTCTCCGACCAGCCCATCAATTCAAAATGGTGGTGGAGCGGCGCCATGCGAAACACGCGCTTGCCCGTCAGTTTGTAAGAAGCCACCTGAATCACCACGCTGGCGGCTTCCAGGGCGAAAAGCCCCGCCACCAAGGGGAGCAACAACTCCTGCTTGGTGAGGATGGCCATGGCCGCAATCGCGCCGCCCAGCGAGAGTGACCCCGTATCGCCCATGAAGATCTCCGCCGGATGCGCATTGAACCACAGAAAACCCAGACCCGCCCCCAGCAGCACCCCGCCGAAAACGAACAATTCGCTCGCTTCGGGCACATAGGTAACAAAGAGATACTGCGACCAGTCGGCGCGGCTCACCACATACGCGATGCCCGCATAGGTCAGGATCGAGATCACTGAAGTTCCCGCCGCCAGGCCGTCGAGTCCGTCGGTCAGGTTCACCGCATTGGACACCGCCACGATGATGAGGATAACAAACAATACATAGAACGGCCCCAGTGGAATGTACGTATCCTTGAAACCGGGGATACCCACCTTGGTGTGGAGGTTGGGCACGCTGTGGGCGATGGCCTCCGGCAACGCCGTTTCAATAAGCAGGCGGTCCAGACGGGTCACCTCCAAGTCACTCAGCGTTTGCGGATTCCGGGCCGCGAGCGCCTGGGCTTCCGGCGTCAGCATTTCGTCCGGCCACAGGTGGGGATCATAAAGCCGCCGCTGGCTCAGTACGCTGTTCAATCCTTGCAGCAGTTCGCGCCGGGCCACCGGTGACTCCGCCCCATGTCGCGCAGCCTCCACCGTTTTCTGCGGCGCATCGAGCGGCATGTGCAGCCAAATCGCGCGCGCCGGCGACGGGTCATCGGATTGAATTGCCGTCAGGAACGCTTTCGAGAGCGCCTGCCAGTCCGTGACATCGCGGGGATAGAGATAGGTGGCGCTCACCGTGATTGGATTGCCGATCAGGTACAGGCCAAGGAGCAGACCGGTGAGGATTTGCCCGGCGAACTTGGCGCGCGCGCTGAGTCCGTAGTTATGTGTGCGCTTCAGTTTAATATAATCGTCAATGAATCCCACCGCGCCGAGCAGCAGCAGCACCATGACCGCCAGCCACAGGAGCCGGTTGTTCAGCCGCCCCCACAACAGCAGCGACAACGCTGTCGAGAGCAGTATCATCGCTCCGCCCATCGTGGGGGTGCCCGCCTTGCCCTTGTGGAGGGCGTGCAGGTCGGCCACATGATCTTCCTTGATGATCTGGCCCACCTTGAACTCGCGCAGCGCGCGGATGATGGCCGGACCGAAAAGCAGGCAGAACAGGAAACCCGTGATTGCGGCCCCGCCCGCGCGCACGGTGTGGTAAGTGAACACGTTCATCGCGCCGATATACGGTTTCAATGTCAGCGCGAGGTAATACAACATGGGTTGTCCTTTCGGCGGCGCGCCGCATGGTTTCCGCAGAGAATGGAAAAGCGCCGCCGCGTCATGTTGATTCTCCATAAAGCGCGCGCAGACACTCGATGACGCGCTCCATGCGCATGCCGCGCGACCCTTTGACCAGAAGGGAATCGCCCGGCCACGCAATGTCGCGCACGGCCTGGGCGATGGCGTCGTGTTCTTCAATGCATTCCGCATGGGGAACGCCGGCGGCGCGCGCGCCTTCAATCATATCACGGGCATTCGGACCGCGCGCAAAGAGATGCGTCACCCCATGGCGCGCGGCGGCCTCTCCGACCTGGCGGTGCCACGCGGAGGTTTCCTCGCCCAATTCCAGCATCGCGCCGAGCGCCGCAATGCGTCTGCCGCCTTGCGCACGCAAGGCCAACGCCTCCAGCGCCGCCGCCATGCTGGCGGGGTTGGCGTTATAACTGTCGTCAAAAACATGCAATGGTCCCACGCGCAGCGCGCGGAAACGCAACGACACGCGACACGCCTCGCGCAACGGCCCCTCAAATTCCGCAATGCCGTGTCGCAATCCCACGGCAATCGCCAATAGGACGTTTGCGGCATGGGCAGGGGCGGGCAGCGGCAGCCGCAACGCGCCCACCGGCGATACGTCCAGTATCATCTCGCCGGACGCGTCCGGCGCGCAGCGCTTCAACGCGACATCGCCCGCGCGCCCGAAAAAAACCTTCTCGCCGGGGAACTGATCGCCGATCCATCGGCACCAGGGATCGTCAGCATTCACATAAAAGCATCCATCCGCCGGAAGCCCTTCCGCGATTTCGCCCTTGGCGCGCGCCACGCCCTCGATACTCCCGAAGCCTTCGAGGTGTGCAGGCGCCACCATCGTCACTGCCGATTCCGTGGGCCGCGCGATGCGGCATAGCGACGCGATCTCCCCTATATGATTCGCGCCCATCTCAATCACGGCCGCCTGCGCGTGATCATCCAGACGCAGCAGGGAAAGCGGACAGCCAATCTCGTTGTTCAGGTTGCCTTCGGTTTTCACCACGGCGTATTTTGCGGACAACACCGCCGCGATAAAGTCCTTGGATGTGGTCTTACCGCAGGAACCCGTGATGGCGATGACCGGGATATGTAACCGCTCCCGATGCCAGGCAGCGAAACGCTGCAATGCCGTCAATGCATTATCCACAAGCAGGCGCGGCCCCGATGCGCCCTCTTCCATGCAGACCGCCGCCGCCGCGCCTTTTTGCAGCGCCTCGTCCACGAAACGGTTGCCGTCGAAGCGTTCTCCGCATAACGCAAAGAAAACCTCGCCCGGACGCAGGGTCCGCGTGTCGGTGGACACGCCGCTGAACATGGTCTCCGCCTTTGTACTACTCGGAAACTCCGCGCCGATGGCGGCCGCCAGTTCCCGCAATGTACAGCGCCAGCCCATGATCACCGCCGTTCCGACAGAATTGCGCGCGCCACTTCGCGGTCATCGAAGGGAATCCGTTGATCGCTCACAATCTGATAGTTTTCGTGGCCTTTCCCGGCGATCATCACGAGATCGCCCGCGCGCGCCAGGCCGATGGCCGCGCGAATGGCCTCTTCACGGCTCTCAATCACCAGGTAGTCATCATTCTTGCGCTTGCCTTCCCGCTGCAGGCCGACTTCGATGTCCAGCAGGATGCGGTGCGGGTCTTCCGTGCGCGGATTGTCACTGGTGACCACGCAAAAATCCGAGAGACGCGCAGCCGTCGCGCCCATTTTGGGGCGCTTGCCTTTATCACGGTCGCCACCGCAGCCGAACACGGTGATGATGCGGCCCCGGCACAGCGTGCGCGCCGCCTCCAGCACATTGCGCAGACCGTCCTCCGTGTGCGCGTAATCCACGATGACGTGAAAATCCTGCCCCGCGTCCAATGCCTCAAAACGCCCGGGCACGCGCGCCAGCGCGCCCAGTCCCTCCGCGATAATATCGAGGGGCACATCCAGTCCGCCCGTGATCGCCGTGGCGCACAGGGCGTTCCACACATTGTGGCGGCCCGCCAGCCGCAGTGTTACGGGGGTGCCGCCCCAGGGCGTGTGCATCGTGAAGCGCGTGGCGGCAACTTCCGCCCGGATTTGCGTGGCGCGACAGTCCCCCGCATTCCCGAAAGTGATGCATCTTCCCTGTGAGGCGTCAATGAAATGAGACGCGACCGGATCATCCGCGTTCACCACGGTGAAACAACCTGCGCCTTCGACGAGTTCAAAGAGCCGGAGTTTCGCCCGAAGATAATGTTCCATGTCCTGGTGATAATCCAGATGGTCCTGACTGAGGTTGGTGAATGCCCCCGCCGTGAAATGAATGCCCGCCACGCGGTCCTGGTCCAATGCGTGCGAACTGACCTCCATGACCACGTGGGTGTGCCCGGCGTCGCGCGCCTGCATGAAAAGCAGGGCGAGTTCTTCGCCGAATGGCGTGGTATGCGGCGCATTGTGCATCTCGCCGGCAATCTCATAGCCGAGAGTGCCGAAGTTCGCCGTGGGATGCCCTGCCCGCTGAAGCACCGCCTGCGTCAGATACGCGGTGCTCGACTTGCCGTTTGTGCCTGTGATCCCGATGACCGTCATGTCGCGGGTGGGGTTGCCCGCAAGCGCATGCGCGATGATACCTGCCGCGCGGCGCGACGTCGCGCAATAGACATAGGGCGCGCCGTGTAGTTCTGCCGCGCCTTCCCTGTCACCGAGAATCGCCGCCGCGCCCGCCTTGACCGCCTGTTCGGCGAAATCATGTCCGTCTGCATGCCCGCCGCGCACGGCCACAAAAAGCGCACCCCGGCGCACGCGCCGGGAATCCTCGGTCACGGCGCTGATGGTAAAATCCCGGCCGTCATCCTGAGGTCGGCGGATCAGGTCAAGAAGTTCTTTTCTGGTCATCTTTTTCAGGGGTTTCCGTCCGCACGTTGGAAAATTCAAGCGCGCAGTAGGCCACCTCGCGCACGGGGGTCCCCGGCGGCGGGTCTTGGGCGACCACCCAGCCGGAGCCTTGCTGGTCCCAGGCGACCCCAAGCCGCCGCAGTGCATCCAGCGCCTGCCGCTTGGTCATCCCGGTAAAATCGGGTAATACCGCGCTGGAGAAATTGGTTGCATCGGCGGGCGCGGCGACCAGTCGCAACGTGTCCAATGGCTGCATCATAGCATCGAGCGACTGGGCGAACGCCTCCAATTCCGCCCGTTCCGCCACCGTATCCGCGTCATCCCAAGGCAAGTCGGCCGGATGTGCTCCCGCATCGTGCGGACCGCTTTGCGAAGCGCCCGAAGCGGCGATCAGGCCCGGTGTTTTGTCGTTCTTCCTGACGGGGGCATCTTCCATGGGGTCTTCCGGCACATGCAGCCGAATCAGGGCATCGCGCACGACGGTCTTGAACAACGGCCCGCAGATGACGCCGCCGTAATGCGGGCGCACCATCGGCTCCTGAATCACGAAGACCGCGACAACTTGGGGATTCGTTGCCGGGGCAAAGCCCGCGAAAATCGCCGTCACCCGGTCCGGGTCATAGCCGCGACCGTCCTTACGCGCCATCTGCGCCGTGCCGGTTTTGCCGCCGACCCGATAGTCCGGGATGGCGGCATGTCGTCCGGTGCCGTGCGCCACGACCTGATAGCATAATTCACGCATGGTCTCCACCGTCTCCGGTGACAGAATACGCTGGCGCTCCGGCGGCCGCCGCTGATAGGTGACCTCGCCCATTCGTGATATGGCACGCTCGACGAAATACGGCTCCACCAGGTAGCCGCCGTTCGCTATGACGGCGAAGGCCCGCGCCAGTTGCGGCATGGTCACGGCGAGTTCCTGGCCCATTGGCAACGATCCCATTGTCAACCGCGACCACTGTCCGCGCGGACGGAAAATCCCCGCGCTTTCCACTTGGAAATCGGGGCAGGTGCGCACGCCGAAGCCGAAACGCAGGATCCATTCTTCCATGCGCTCCGGCCCCAGCATGGCGCCCACTTTGATCAATGCAATATTGCTGGATTGCTCGAAGCAACGGGAAAACGGGACGATGCCCATCTTCTTCACATCGCGGATACGGTGACCGTAGGGATTGAATGATCCATTCTCACAGTCAATCAACGTGTCCGTCGTGATGAGGCGATGTTCCAGCGCCGCCGCCGCCGTGATAATCTTAAACGCCGATCCCGGCTCGAACACATCTATCAATGCGCTGTTTTTTCGCAGTTCCGCGGGAAATTCATCATATTGATTGGGGTCAAAGGCCGGACGGGTCGCCAGGGCCAGAATGGCCCCGGAATAGGGATTTATGATGAGGCCCATGCCGCGCGACGCCTTGGTCTCCTCAATCCGCGAGTCCAGGGCGCGTTCCAGGGCGTGCTGGATTTCCGTATCCAGCGTCAACTGCACCGCGTCGCCCCCCTTCGGCGGCGTGTATTCGAGGGTGAGCGAATCCAGGAGCCGCCGGTTCACGTCTTTGCGTGCCGTATGCCAGCCCGGCACACTGCGCAGATGATTGTCAAAGAGTAGTTCCAGCCCTTCGGAGGCTTCACCGGAGCGGTTCACGAAACCAAGTAGATGCGCTGCGGTGTCGCGATGAGGGTAATATCGCACCGGCTCGTGCTGAATGGCCAATGCGCCGTGGCTGTCGTCCACCAATGCGGTCAATACCGCTTCGGGCACATCACTAAGCCACCGTTTGATCCAGACAAATTTGCGCGGATTGCCCGATGCGTCGCGTTTGCTCAAGCGTTCTTCCAGGTCTTCCGGCGCGTTTCCCAGCCGTTCCCGAATCAGCGCCGCCAGGCGGCGCGGGTCGGACACCTTGCGGGGGTCTGCCCAAAGCGAGGGGACAAGGCGGTCGGTCGCCAGCAAGAGACCGTTGCGATCAAAGATTTCGCCGCGCGGTTCGCGCAACTCCACCTGGCCGATGTGGAACTGTTCCTCGGCGGTCAATTCCAAGCGGGGGTTCAAGTGCAGTTGGCACAACCGCCCGGCAACGATGGCGAAAATCAGCAAGAACCCGGCAAGCAACAGTTGCATCCGCTTGCGCAATTCCGTTTCCGGCGCGCCGCCATAGCGTGCGGCCGCGGCCGCCGCCGCGCCTCGTCTGTCCCGTTTCACCATCCACCCCTTATATGGCGCTCCTGCATCTTTTCCCTCGACGCCGGTTGCGGCGCGTGGCGCGCCTGCTCACAGCGATGTGTTCAACAATTTCCATTCCTGATGAAGTTCCTGCTGCAAGTCCGCCAGCAAGGGCGCCAGTACGACATCCTCCACTGGTTTGACAGACTGCGGCGGAACCGCTGGGGCGCTTCGCGCCACAGGTTTTACCGGCAATGGCGCAAGCGCCTCTTCGGGCAGCGAAACGGCCATAACCGCCGGTTCTGGTCGAATATCCGCCCGCGCCTGATTGATCGCGGCCATCACTTCCGACAACAGCGATTCGCCCTCCGGGCTGAGACATTCCTGTTGATTCGACGGCAGCGGGGCGCGTGTCAGGCGAAACGCAGGCGCAGCCACTTCGCGAGATACCGCGCCGGAAAGGGAGGAGGGGATTTTCGGCGCCTCAAGGAGAATCGTGGCGACCGGGCTTGTGTGATTGCCATCGTCCTGCCTGTCTTCCGCCGCATTCAGATGCGCCATGGTCAGCGGCGCTTGTTCACGGGGAAGGACACTGCGCTTGTCATAGCAAATGCGCATAACCTGCCTGGGTTCCGGCTCAACAAGACCCAGCGCAGCCGCTTTGTGCCCCAGCAAACTGATGCCTTCGCGTTCGGCCTGCTCCCCGCGCAAGGAGTCCAGTTCACTGCGCAATTCCCGCATCCGCCGGTTCAGCCGTCCCAACTCATAGTCCGTCTGGCGCGTCTGGATGTTCAGCCATGCGTCGCAAAACAGGACGCCAAACACCATCGCGACAAGCGGCGCGTGTGGAATCCATCCATACAATGCGCGCCGCTGCTCCCGACGATTGATTTTGTGCATGACCTCTTCTCCCTATTCCACCAGGCGTTCCGCGGCGCGCAGCCGCGCGCTCTTTGCGCGCGGATTCCGGGCGATCTCTTCGGCATCGGGAAGCACCGGTTTGGGCGTCAGGATGCGCAGCGACGGTAGCCGGACCGAAAGCGTCCGTCCGTCTTCCCGCAGCATCCGCCTGGCGCGCGACGCCTCGCGAAGCAGGCCCTTCACCACGCGGTCCTCTCCGGAATGAAAGGAAATCACCACGAGGCGGCCGCCTGGCCGCAAGGCCGTCAACGCCTGGCGCAACCCGCGTTCCAGATGACCCAACTCATCATTCACCACGATGCGAATTGCCTGAAACACCGTCCGAATCTCCTCCGGCTCGCCGCGCACGAAATCGAGCGCCTCGCGCACCGCGTCGGCCAGATCGTCCGTGCTCTTGAGGGCGCCCGCTGCCCGGCGGCGCAAAATCGCACGGGCGATGCGCCGGGCCGGTCCTACGTCGCCGTAGTGACGCAGAACCTCGGCCAGTTCCGCCTCCGTCACACGCGCAAGATACGCGGCTGCGCTTTCGCCCGACTCCGGGTCCATGCGCATGTCGAGCGGTCCCGACTCCTGAAAGGAAAAGCCCCGCGAAGGCGTATTCAACTGCATGCTGGAAAGTCCGGCATCAATGAGAATGCCGTCCACCGCCGCCAGCCCCGCCGCCACCAGGATTTCCCGCAAATTCCCGTAATTGCCCTGCGCCACGGTGACGCAAGCATATTCCCGCAGCCGTTGCGCCGCCAGTTCCGCCGCCATGGGGTCGCGGTCTATCGCCAGCAAGCGGCCGCCTGCGCTCAGACGCGCCGCAATCATCGCCGCGTGGCCGCCCGCCCCGGCGGTGCAATCCACATACGCGCCGTCCGGCTTCACCGCCAGCCAGGCCAGCGCAGTCTCCGCCAGCACGGGCACGTGCGCCTGTGCGTCGTTCTCCATGGCGTTCCTCCGCCAGCCGCGCTACGGCCCGCTGAGAAATGGCCGGATCAGGCCGCTTCGCGGTAGGTCTGGATGGCCTGGTTCTCGGTCTTGTAGATTTCGAAGACCTTGCTGACCCCCGCCATCCGGAACAAGCGATCGGTATAGACGTTGATACCCGTCAACTTGAGGTCGCCGTTGCACGCGCGCGCCTGGCGCAGCCGCTCCACCAGCACCCCCAGCCCCATGTAACTTACGAAGTTGACGGATTCGAGGTTCACCACCAGGCGACAGCGCTGGTCCTGAAGGCAATACGTCAGCGCCAGCCGCAACTGGTTCATTCCGTCCTCGTCAATGTCCCCTTCGAGGCGCAGCACCGTCACCGCGCCGGACTCCAAGCGATCGATCTTAAGCACCCTGCACTTCTCCCTTGGTTGCGGCGGCCGCGCCCAAACCCGGCCCAAAGAGTTCGGCCGCCATTGCCTTGTATCTTTCCGCCTGGCGGTCCTGAAAAGCCCGCCAGCCCTCCTTGCTCCACAACTCCAGATGGTCCTCCACACCCAACACCACCGCCTCCCGGTCAATCCCCGCATACTCGCGCAGGTGCGCCGGCACCGGCAGCCGCCCCTGATTGTCCCGTTTCACTTTTGCCACGCCGCCCAAAAACAGGCGCCGAAAATCAAGCATGCGCGGCTCCAGCGGCAAATGCCCCCCGCTTTGCTGCACCAGCCGCTGCCAGTTCTCCTTCTCAAAAACAAAGATCGCCCCGTCAAAACCCCGCGTCATGTACCAGACATCATGATCATGGACATCCATGACTGACCGGAACTGCATCGGCACATTCAAGCGGCCTTTGTCGTCAAGCGACGCTTGCGATTCCCCGTAGTACATCGCATTCCCCATGATTTAACTAATTTCTAACCCCAAACTACCTACAACTTACCACCAATCCCCCACATTGTCAAGTAATTTTTTTCGCCCTCTTTCCGCCATTTCTCTTGATGCGACAAGGACTTATAAAGGAAACAGTCAATATCCCATATATTGTATCCGGTGCAAAACTAACCACAAAATATTGAAAGTGAAAGATCCAAGAGTAATATCAGCCCTGCGCTTTCCAGAATCCCCCTGTCCCCAAAATGCCCCCGCCCCGATTGATCTCGCGCGCAAGATAATTCTATTCACCGCCGGCGCGAAATCTCGTGACCAGCGCGGTAAGCAGCCCCCCCTTGTGGCATATCCACGCCGTTAATGATGAACCGGTAATCGGAAATTGCAACAATGCCGGCCCATTCCGCGCCCAGACAGACATGCGTCATCTGGACGGCATCCATATTGCGTCCTTGAGCGAAAGGCAGTGCTGTCCAAAACAAACCAAGCGCTTTCTTCCGGATTTTCATGACATGCAT